>NZ_NFJA01000169.1:0-2985 GCF_002159615.1 Bacteroides sp. An279 | reverse complement strand
TTTTCCGCTAAATACTTTTCGATATACTCATCCTGAATCGGTGACTTGCGTTGGTTGATTAAATCTACCTTTTCGGGTATCACGTCTACAGCCGTTACCTGATGGTGTTGTGCCAAGAGTGTGGCAATGGAAAGTCCTACGTAACCGGTTCCGGCTACGGCTATTTTCAAATCTTTCATATTAATAAGTTTGTGATTTATTTGAAACGTAGATTTCCGCAGATTAACGCGGATTTTACTTTATTCTTCTCTATGTTTAGTGTTTTCACAGATTAACGATCACCCAATATGAATGTGTTTTTTGATCGGTTGTCTTTGATGACTATAGGCTGGTTACCGTTGGAATTTCTCCCACACATCTAACACATACGGCACACCATAATCCTCGTATGCCTCCGTATGCTTCAACTTCTCCAATCCGTCTTTCAACCGTTGCAACTCTTCCGCTGGAAAATTCCCATTCTTGATAGAGCTGATAATTGCTTCCATCATGTCCTGACAAACATAATCTGGACTGTACATGTCATCGAGATAGTTGTAATGCTCATCTTCCACAAAGTGGTAAGTGAGACTTTCGAACACTTCGAGCAGGATGGTTATGGCTTTGCATAGTTGCCTTGACTTAACTCCGATAAGGTGAAAGCAACCTTGCAATAGTGTCGCAATCCTCATCTATGTTGCGCTCGCTGAATATGGCTTCGATTTTATTCTTTCCGTTTGTCATACATGTATGTTTTGAAAACGTTATCTATATCTATTTTTTAGGGATATATACTTCATCGGCAGTTGCAGTATATATTCAACTGCAGTTGCAGTATATATTCATCGGCGGTTGCAGTATATATTCATTCTTCGGGTGTACTATCCTGTATGTTCTGTTCCGCCTGCTGCGCGTTCGGGGCGATGAGGTTCTGGCCGCCGTTGACGATGCAGACAAACCGGGGTTCTTCCCGTTCGTGGAGCTTTTCTATCTCGCCGTGGTATTCTTCGGGAATCATCCGGCGGAGGAGGCATTTCACGTGCGCGAGGTCGGCGTTGCGGTTTTCGTCCAGGAACTGCTGGGCGGCAGCTATCTGCTTGAGGTAAGGCGTCCCGTCATGTTCCTGCAGGGCGGCGGGCGGTGGCTGCGTTCTGGCACTGGTGAGCCTGGGCAGTTCTTCCCGGATGCACTCGATGATGGCTTCCGCTATTTTCTTTATGAACGCGCTTTTCTTCATCGGCCAAGGGTTTCAAGTGAAATGCCGGAGATGCGTAAGGCTTCCCGGTGACTTGTCCTCTTGGAATGAGTATCGGGTTCATAACAGGGCGGTCTTTTCAGACAGGTTCAGGGACGTTTCTTGGGTCGGTTCATCCATGCGTCGTTGATGCGGGCGCGGATGTTGTCGATGGTCTTGCCTTTCTCGAGCTTGGAGGCGAAAGGCAGCAGGAGGCGGATGAAGCGTTCTTTCACCATTTCTTCGGGGAAGAGCTTAGGCTCTTGTTCTACCATTTCCACCACGACACGTGCCAGCTCGGTAGCCGACCGGCACTCGCCGATGAGGGAGAGGTAACGGCCGAGGTTCTCCTTATTTATATATAAGGCAAGTTTTTGCGCTTCGGGAGGCTCCGTTTCCTGAGCGGATGGGTCGGGAAGCGGATGTTCCGGAAAGTGGCCGCCGTAGAAATTCTGCACGGCTTCCGTAGCGTTGGGGAGGATTTGGTTGTTTCCTCCGTTTATGTTTATGGTTATGTCGGACACGTGGGGTATATTTAGTAACAGGGACTAGGTACTAGGTAACTAGATAACTAGGTTTTAGTACCAGGGACTAGGTTACAGGTACTAGGTAACTAGGTTTTAGTACCAGGGACTAGGTTACAGGTACTAGGTAACTAGGTTTTAAATACATTCAGTAAGACTATTCAGAACCTTGTCAACTAGTACCTTGTCAACTAGTCAACTGTATTCAGCTATTCAGAACCTTGTCAACTAGTACCTTGTCAACTAGTCAACTGTATTCAGCTATTCAGGACCTCGTTACCTGGTACCTTGTTAACTAGTCAACTGAATAAAACCTTGTCAACTAGTCAACTGAATAAAATCTTGTCAACTAGTCAACTGTATTCAGAATAAATGATTTATCAATGGTTTGTCAATGCTTGTCAACCGAATTGATTTCGCCTTTCCGGTGCAGTATCTTTGCATTGTCAGAACGATGAAGCGCGCAACATCTGGTGAGTTTTTTAGTTCTTAAGTTCTTGTTTTTGAATTGCAAACTTAAAAACTAACAAACTTAAAAACTTACAAACTGACACTTAAGTTTAACCATTAAAAAACAGTTTAAAGTATGATTAATTACTCTACCTATTTATGGAGAAACCCGTTGGACGAAGAAGCAACTGAAATGGCATACGCCAAAAACCAAGTAACCAAAACGATGACTTTTGACGAGTTCGTGAAACACATCGCCGATCACAACGGAGTGTTTACCCGCGGTACGGTGAAAGGCGTGGTGAGTGACACGTGTGCCTGCCTGGTCGAAATGCTGCTGAACGGCTGCAAAGTGCAGTTCGGTGAACTGGGCACCTTTGGTATTTCCCTCACTTGTGAACCTGCTGTTTCGATGGAAGAATTTACTGCATCTAACATCAAGACGGTAAATATCGTGTTTACTCCCGGTGAGGACTTCGAGAACCTGCGCTCGCGTGCCGAATTTGCTCCGGTAGCAAGCCGCCTGGCACAGAAGGCTACGCTGAAGGCTGAAAAGTCGGGCGAAGCTACTGTGGACCTGGAAGCGGCGAAACGGAAGACTGCTTCTGTTCCGGAAGAACCCGGCGTGTGATTCTTTCCTTTTCCAAGTCTTTCTGAAACGCGGATTTCCGCAGATTAACGCGGATTCTTTAATTTAGAAGCTGTTTTGAATTTATCGTGCGATGATTTGGGATGAGTTTTTGAGGCATTTTCGCTTCTGTGATGAGGAAGATAGCGGGCTATCTGACGAAGAACAGG
>NZ_NFJA01000168.1:0-3088 GCF_002159615.1 Bacteroides sp. An279 | reverse complement strand
CTCCTGTTCTTCGTCAGATAGCCCGCTATCTTCCTCATCACAGAAGCGAAAATGCCTCAAAAACTCATCCCAAATCATCGCACGATAAATTCAAAACAGCTTCTGAAAATGAATGTCTGCAAACTGTCAATGCATACTCCTAAAAAATGAATATATACTGCATACGCGGTTGAATATATACTTCATCTGCCTACGGATATATACTTCATCTGCCAATGCAGTAGTACTGACTTTGTCAAGTAAGTGCATTCCGTAGTCAGATGCACTAATATGGAAACCACTTATGCCGTTATCTTCATTGTCAAAGGGTATGTATTGGTTGTTTGCGGACATTCATTATTGCTCTTTTTATCCGATGTAAAGACTCAGTTCAATATAAAGAGCGGTCGGGTGCTCGCTGTCACCCTCTTCAAATTGGATTTTTCCTTCGCGTGCCAACCAGCCGATTGCGGCATTTAGTTCACGGTCCCGTAAGCCTGTAGCCTTTTTTAATTCCTGGTATTCCCATTTTCTGTTGTCACCATAGAGTATTTTCCAGATGACTCCTGCGCTTTCGCCGATACTTTGCATGTTCATAGTCGTATGGTTTTTAAGATGAATGGTTCTGTTTGGGTCAGCGTTTTTTGATATTTCTGCCTAAACTTTGATACAAATATACTGAATTTAGCGATAAATTCCAATATTTTTTGTAATTTGGTGGCAAATAACCTATATGTTTAACTTTTAATTCTTATGGCTTATGAGAAAATATTTGGCAGAAATGCTCGGGACGATGATTCTTGTCCTGATGGGATGTGGCAGCGCTATCTTTGCAGGGAATGCGGCAGATGCTCTTGGTGCAGGCGTAGGAACGTTGGGAGTTGCTTTGGCTTTTGGTTTGTCGGTGGTAGCTATGGCGTATACCATCGGTAATGTTTCGGGATGTCATATCAATCCGGCTATTACGTTGGGTGTATGGATGTCGGGTCGTATGAGTACCCGTGATGCAGCAATGTATATGATTTTTCAGGTGATAGGGGGCATTATCGGTTCGTTGCTCCTGGTACTTCTTGTTTCTACCGGAGGGCATGGCGGACCTACCTTGTCTGGTGCGAATTCGTACGACTCTGGAGAAATGGCTCAGGCTTTTATTGCCGAGGCAGTGTTTACCTTTATTTTTGTATTGGTGGTATTGGGTGCGACTGATGAAAAGAAGGGAGCGGGTAATTTTGCCGGACTTGCCATTGGCTTGACTTTGGTTTTGATTCACATTGTATGTATTCCTATTACGGGGACATCGGTCAATCCTGCACGTAGTATCGGTCCTGCCTTGGTGGAAGGCGGTCAGGCACTGGAACAGCTTTGGCTCTTCATTGTAGCACCTTTCGTAGGAGCTGCGTTCAGTTCGCTGGTATGGAAGACCATTGGTGGAGGACGGGTAAACCGGTAGTGTCGTATATGTAATAAGGAGAAACACAAGGATGCGTCATTTATGTATTTTTTTGACGCATCCTTTTTTTAGTTCCTATGTTTGTAATGTGCTAGCAAAATAGCATAAAGCCAAGAGAATTATTAAATTTGTAAATGAAAGAAATAACTTAATAAAACCTATGACTTTATGCGTAAACAAAGTAACACATTAAATTTTGAAGGACAAAATATTTACGTAGGAATTGATGTGCATTTGAAGAGTTGGACAGTAAGTATTCTGAGCGATCATCTCCACCACAAGACATTCGTTCAGCCCCCGAGTCCGGAAGCCCTGTCCTCTTATCTTCACGCGCATTTTCCCAACGGGAATTATCTGTCAGCCTATGAAGCCGGTTTCAGTGGCTTTTGGGCGCATTATAAATTGGTTGAAATGGGAATACAGAATATAGTGGTTAATCCGGCGGATGTCTCCACCAGCCAGAAGGAACGTCTTCAGAAGACGGATGCAGTGGACAGCAGGAAAATAGCCAGGTCTCTGCGTAGCAATGAGCTGACCGCCATCCATGTCCCTTGCAGGGAGACGTTGGAGGTCCGTACCCTTTTGCGCAGCCGTGACGCCCTTGTCCGTGACCTGGCAAGAATGAAACAGCGCATCAAGGCATTCCTGTATTATTATGGGATTGACTATCCTAAAGAATTCCAGCACAGCGGCACCCACTGGTCACGCGCTTTCATGAACTGGCTGCGTAACGGCATCCGCATGGATACGGAGGAAGGGGGCGCCGGTCTTTCCCTTTTGCTGGATTCCGTAGAGTCACAGCGCAGGCTTCTTCTGGAAGCGACACGGAAGCTGAGGGCGCTTTCCCGTTCAGACGGATATGCCACCGACTACGAACTGCTACGTTCCGTCCCGGGCATAGGCATGATAACGGCTTTGTCTTTACTCGCCGAACTGGAAGATATACGGCGTTTCGCCAATTCGGACAGGCTTGCGGGGTATATCGGCCTTGTCCCCACTTCCCACTCCACGGGTGAGAAAGACAATAAGGGGGAGATGACCTTCCGGGGGCAAATGCAGTTAAGGAGCAAACTGATAGAATGCGCATGGTTCGCAGCCCGGATTGACCCGGCCTTGAACATGGCTTTTTCAAAGCTGACCCGGCGGATGGAGCCTAACAAGGCCATTGTGCGGATAGCCCGAAAGCTGCTGAACCGGATCTTTTATGTCTTGAAATATAAAAGGAGATATAAGAATGAGACAGTTGAATGACACGATGGACAACAACTATATGAATGACCGCTGACAGTTTCTTGCAGCCATCAGGTCTGCTTTCTTTAGAATGCGGCATTTTACTTTAATAGGACTGAAAAGGAACATGTGACCGGGAACTTCCCGGTTCACTGATAGAAGGTTGTCCATATAATAAGTTCCGGCAAGGAAAACGGCAGGTTTTCTTAGCCATACAGCGATATCCGTAACACAAAGGGACAGGACCGATGTCCCATCCCTCAACAATGTTACGGCGTAACGCAGGGAGTCTATTGCTGGCAAGTTGCTCCTCAGCAGAGCTTGCATCCTCTTCAACTCCTTGATTACAAAGCTAATGAAAACCTTTAATAAAATAAAAAAATTCTCTGGATATTTGGATTACAACATAGAAGAAGCTGTTTTGAATTT
>NZ_NFJA01000167.1:0-3153 GCF_002159615.1 Bacteroides sp. An279 | reverse complement strand
CAGGAAGAAAATTAATGCCAGACCGAGAGAAAAACTCAATTTCTTGACTCCGGCTGAGGTCTTTTTCAAAAATATTTCGTAATGTTGCACTCGCTGGTTGACTCTGCCGATACAAAAAAATCGCTTTGCATAGGCAGATTTTCCTGAAAATATTTGCTGTATTGATATTTTCTATTATAAGAAACGGATCAAGGCCGCTTCCATTCTATATAGAAACTACAATCAAAAACAGATACATTATTGGTATCAACTTTTGATTGCCATACTTTTGAATCACTATAACCTTTTAGATTATGCTGATACATAAAAGATACTGTATCAAAGTCCGTTGAAAGATTATTTTGATACAGTTCTCATTTTGCTACAGTTAGTCAAACCAAAAGATTTCTCACCGAATTTACATAGTTGATTCCACCACTTGTACTATTCAGCATCTTTTCCCAAGTCTGACGGATTTTAGTCATTCTCTTGTCAAATCCTGAACGGGAAGCATAGAGAGGTTTCAAAGTCATCTCGATTGTTTTTATATCTCCGTGGTATGCATTCAATATCTTCTGCATAGCAAAATCATCAAAGGTGTCTGCTTGAATTTCGGGCACGTCTGAAGTGTGGCCAAATACTCGGTCGTACATAGTCAGTATGAGGTTGGCTTCTGCATTCAACACCTCATTGATATAAGTGTCTCTGAGGTTAAGGTAACTTCTAACTTTACCAATAGTTTCAAGTTTTACCTCAAACCTTGTTACACCATTGAATTGCTTTACGACCTCCCATTTGTTAGGGAGTATAGAAAGAAAGTCCTTATTCTTAGGCTTGATTATTTCTTTCTCTTTGCGATAGATACGGATGCACTCTTTACACTTGGAAGATTTAACGTCTCTAATGAAGTCTATACCTTCACTATCGTAATAATCCCATTTGTAGCGTCTGTAATTCTTTACCCATATTGACAATGCTTGCAGGGTTTCATCTGATAGGGTTGCATGTACATCCTTGGTTACATCTGCAGAGGTGACACATCCCGTTTGCAATATACCTTCCACATCAATAAGGCAGATACCCAACTTGTTGATGTTTTCAAGGCATTGACGAATGGTGTGTTTGGATATGAGCTTGGGATAATCTTCTCCAAGTATCTTACTCGAAAACTCCAAGGTTAATGTTTGCTGTGGTTTGCTTATTGCAATGTATAAGTTGAATGGTACACTCTTATCATTCTTGGATGAGTAATATAGACCTGTTAATTCCCCATTCTTGGAATTATACGTTTGGTTGAACTGAATCTGTCGTTCTAACAGATATTTATAGTTGGCTTTTATCTTCAGCCTGTCGAATGTTAAATAAGTCACTATTCATAAGAATATCCTTTTTATTTTTCAGAAATGTACTCTACGGGCTACATTTCCCCCTTTTGATAATGCGATAACAGAGAGAGGTGACAGCCTCTCTTCTATTTATTCTCACTATCTATACTATCAGGAATCGTTTCCCAATAGGCTTTGAGGGCAACTGATATCGCCCTCTTGTGTTGCGCACTTTTAGCCCGCCCTTTGAGGCTTGCGCTGATTTTGCGTTTCGTTTCTTCGCTTCTTTGTCTTGTAATTCTTTTCATACTCTTAATCCATTATACATATATAAATATAGGTAAGACTGAAAGGATTATCAAGATTAGTAAGTTCCTCTCAAATTCTGTAGAAAATTTTGAGGATGACAAAGCACTTGGATTAAAGACATACCCCTTTTCCTTAAGGAAGGCATTATAAGCGGGGATACGGGGGTAGGAAGACATACATCCCCCTACCTGCCAATATGTTACAAGTCCATCCCTGACAAAAACACTACTGAAAGTGCTTGCCCATAATTTAGGGGTAAGTTTTTCTGTATTCTTTTGGCCATATACCTAAGAAACAGTCTTTGCGAAAAAGAAATCAAACCGTCGTTCTTTGAACTTTGTTAGGTGGAAGTATTGGCTTTGTGGGGTCAGGAATCCAATGCCTCAACTCCCAAATCTTATCCAAGTCCTCTAAAAATTGGTTCGAGAACAGAACGGTCAAGGGTACCTCAAATCCCTGATAGTCGAAAGATTATCAGGGGTTTTTCTTTTTTTCGGGCGTACTAAAACTCTATTTTGTAAACCAAAAGGACTCTGTAGAAATTTACGAATTAAGAAATGGATGATGAGAAAAAGCGTAGGTGTATATCATCGTCTGCAATGCTAAGAGCCACATGCCTGACATTTCAAACATAGAATTTCTCAATTCTTTATCAGAAAACAATACTCTTGGATTGATTGAGCTTGCTTCCGGCTTGTGGGCAGAGTCAACCAGCGAGTGCAACATTACGAAATATTTTTGAAAAAGACCTCCTTAGGCGTCAAGAAATTGAGTTTTTCCCTCGGTCTAGCGTTGATTTTCTTCCTGATTTTAGCAATTTTCCCTTCTGTGACGGTGCTGATGTCCGTCCCTTTCGGGATATATTGGCGTACCAGCTTGTTGGCGTTTTCTATGGCTCCTTTCTGCCACGCGCAATAGGAATCGGCAAAATACACAGGTACGTTCAGTTTTCCGGTTATCCATTCATGCTCCGCAAACTCGCTGCCGTTGTCCGTGGTTATGGACTTCAAGGCCTCCCCTTTGTAAGGTAGAAGCAGCCTCCACACGGCTTTCGCCACCGGCCCGGCCTTCTTTCCCTGTTTGAGTTTCTCCATGAGCAGGAAGTTCGTGCTCCTTTCCGTCAGCGTCAGGATGGCGTTGCTGTCCTTGTCCACGATGAGGTCCATCTCCCAATCTCCGAAACGCCTGCCGTCGGCTTCCACCGGACGTTGGTGTATGCTTATGCGGTTACGGATGTTCGTAGCCTTGGTTTCATGCCGGCGGGAGGCCTTGCGCTTATATTTCATCTTATGGCGGCAATGGGAGGCTAACTCTCCGCTTTCGTCCTTGCGTATAAGACCGTAAATGGCTTCATGTGAGACGTTTATACCCTCCAACCTTAAACGTCCGGATATCTGCCGGGGAGACCATTGCTCGTTTTTTATCAGCTCGATGATGCGCCATTGCAGCACATCATCCAGCCCCCTGTTGCCGGGCGTATGACACCGGCGGGATTCTGCCATGTCATGCGCCTTGTTCCATACATACTTGCCGCTCGGCG
>NZ_NFJA01000166.1:0-3307 GCF_002159615.1 Bacteroides sp. An279 | reverse complement strand
CTGACGAAGAACAGGAGCGAAAAGGACCAAAAAATCGCCCAAAGCACACACGAAAACGGATACATCAAGCCAAGAAAAACTTTTTGGAGAAATTCAAAACAGCTTCTATGATTCGCGATATTTGTGCCCTTGGTGCCGGCGGGATGTTTTTCATGCTGTTATCGGTTATGAAAATGTGATAAAACCATGCAGGATGAGGGGGAGTTTCACTTTTTCTCCTTATCTTTGTGCATTACCAAGGAAAAAGAATATGTTTATGAACATACGGATTTTATGTTGTTGTATGCTGGTGGCATGGGGATTTGCATCGTGTGTGTCTGTGCAGACCCTTTCGTTCGACCAGCTATGTCCGGCAGAAGTCAGCTTGCCGGGACAGGTTGAATCGGTTGCAGTAGTCAATAATATGCCTTCGATACCGCAGGCAAAGAGTAGTGTGGCTACACTGGGCAGCTTAAACGGTGACGGAAAGCAGACGGCGGAAGCATTTGCCGCTGCATTGGCCGATTCCAGATATTTCAATCAGGTGATAATATGCGATTCGGCACTGAATGACAAGGCTGCTTCGGATAATGCCGAAATCCGTCCGTTGTCGAAGGAGGAAGTGGGCAGATTGACCCGGGAACTGGGTGTGGATATGCTTTTTTCATTAGACCGTGTGTTTGTGCAGAACGTTAAGCGGGAAGTGATGTATCCGGGACTGATTGAGCCTTGGCCTGTTGTGCTGACACAGGTCACTCCGGTATTGAGCATTTATTCGCCGGTGCGCGAACGGCCGCTCCGTGTGGTGGCTCCGGTAGACAGTCTGGACTGGGATCTGGACCAGATGCCTTCCGATAAAGTCTTGCTGAAATATGTGGCAGATTTCTCGGCACACTTGCTGGCACGTCAGGTTGCACCTTATTGGGAGCGTACCGACCGGGTTTATTTTGCCGGAGGGTGTGTGGAAATGCGCGATGCGGCGGTATGTGTCAATGAAGGTGACTGGGAAGGAGCCAAAGCGTTGTGGCATTCGCTTTACGGGAAGCGCAAATCGGGTAAAGTGAAAGGGCGTGCTGCTATCAATTTGGCTTTAGCCTCTGAAATGTTGGGTAAGCTGGATGAAGCAAGGAAATGGCTGGATGATGCAAAGAAGTATGTCGGATCCGGCTCGGAAGAGGAGCAGGTATGGAAGTTCTCGGCTCTGCAACTGGAGAAACGGATGCGGCAGTTCCCTCATCTGAATATCCAAATGGGGCGTTTTGGAAACAATTTGTCGGAATAAAATTGTTGTTATTGAATTTTTTTGTACATTTGGTCAAGATAATAACGTAGATATGATGGATATTAGTGAACAGTCGCATAAGGCTATTGCTTCGGCTCTGAAAGAAGCTATCGGGAGATATCGTGGTAACGGCGAGGAATCGGTGCTGACAGACATACATTTGCATCCGGGACAGGAGAATGGAGAGTTGGTGATTTATGACGATGATGATGAAGTGCTGGCACGTACGGTCATTACCGAATGGGTGAATTATGAAGGAGACGATTTCTATACGGAAATAGAACCTCTGCTTCGTGCTGAAGTGACGGCATTGAAGGAACAGGGATTGCTGGACAAGCTTTCGCTGATGAAGCCGTATTCGTTTGTGCTGGTGGATGACGAGAAGGAGACTGTAGCAGACCTGTTGCTGATGGATGACAATGAAACCTTGTTCTTAAACGATGAATTGCTGAAAGGACTGGATGAGGAACTGGACGCATTTTTGAAAGACTTGTTGGAAAAATAAGGTGTGGATGAAGTACGTTGTTCTTCATTGGCTTACGCCGAACGTTGTTTCTTAATTTTTCATTCTTCATTACTAAAAGGCTTATGGGAGAGCGCATTTCATTTCGCAGAAACGAGCGGTTGCGCACGGTCAATCCACATTGGCGTGGCAATCCTACAGCAGGGGGAAAGTTTTTTAACCGCCAGCACCGTTGGCGGCCGGGGATGGGGAGTGTATTGAAATGGCGCCTGTCTCCCAATCCGCAACGGAAAGAAAAACGCACCATCAAATGGGATCCGAAAGTGCATTTCCTTCGTTCGCTGGACGCCGTAGTGGGCAATTCGTTGATTTGGCTGGGACATAATTCTTTCTTTCTCCAGTTGGGGGGCAAGCGGTTTATGATAGACCCGGTGTATGGAAGCATTCCTTTCGTGAAACGCCGGAGCCCGTTTCCCGCCAATGTATCTGTTTTTAAGGACATCGACTATTTGCTTATCAGCCACGACCATTTCGACCATTTGGACAAGCCGAGTGTGGCACGCTTGTTTGCCGATAATCCGCAGATGAAGTTGTTTTGCGGCATTAATACAGGTACGTTGATTCAGAGTTGGTTCCCGGCAATGGAAGTGATAGAAGCTGCCTGGTATCAGCAATATGAGGCAGACGGGGTGCGGCTCACTTTCCTGCCTGCCCAGCATTGGAGCAAACGGGGCGTGAATGATGGGGGAATGAGGCTTTGGGGGGCTTTTATGATAGAAGCGGGCGGAATTACTATTTACAACAGTGGAGATACCGGTTATGCGCAACATTTTCAAGAATTGCCCGACATGTTTCCGCATATCGATTATTGCATGATCGGCATCGGTGCCTACAAGCCTCGCTGGTTTATGAAACCGAACCACATTTCTCCGTACGATGCGTTGACGGCTTCTGCCGAGATGCATGCCTGCATGACTATCCCGATGCATTACGGTACGTTCGACCTCTCGGACGAACCTTTGTTTGACCCTCCCCATGTGTTTAAGGCGGAAGCAAAGAAGCGTAACATGCCCGTCATTGTTCCCGAACTGGGGGAGATTGTCAAGCTGAAGCCTTTGCGGTAAATCTATGTATTAAGCAAGTGTGCAAAATGAAATAATATTATCAGAAACACAGATTTTCGCAGATTCTTTTGATTTACTATTTTTCGATTTACGAAGTACGATTTAATGCTCAAATAGTAGATAGTAAATTGTCAAATCGTAAAATTAAATATAGCTTCGTCTGGTGTAAGATTAATAATCTTGCAGCTTGAAGATTAATAATCTTACACCAGATGAACTTATATGTAACTAAAAATATGAATGCCTTCATTTTACCCAATTTGCCTACAGGGGCTGTTTGCTTTTCTTTTGCCATTCCTATCAAGATACCGGCTTTGTGCCAGTAGGGTATTCATGTTTTTCCACGAAGACTTAGAAGCTGTTTTGAATTTCTCCAAAAAGTTTTTCTTGGCTTGATGTATCCGTTTTCGTGTGTGCTTTGGGCGATTTTTTGGTCCTTTCCGCTCCTGTTCTTCGTCA
>NZ_NFJA01000165.1:0-3341 GCF_002159615.1 Bacteroides sp. An279 | reverse complement strand
GGGCAAACAACTTTGTAGAAAACATCTTTTCCACATGTATGGCACTGCATAATCTCAGAATTAAAATCAACCCTTGGAACTATCATAACTAATTTACATAAACTCTAATGTGTAAGGCTTTGTTTTATTCATTTCCTGACTCTTTAAAACGTGAATTCGTCATGAAACGGATTATATATGGTTTATTGTTGTGTTTGAGCTTTGGTGGGTGTAAACAAGAGCAAGATGGCTTTTCTGCTTTTGATTCTTCTTTTAGGAATGTGCGTAAAGTGATAGTTGATAATTGTATAAAATCGGATTTGCTTTTAGGACGCCCTTTTTTTATTGAATACGCTGATTCATGTGTGTTTATATATGACGATTTGGGTGATAGTCTTTTCGTTATGGTTGATTTGGCTGAAAGGAATTGTGTGTATCGTTTTGGTACAAGAGGGCAGGGGAATAATGAGTTTTTACAAGTGGCTTCACTACATAGAATGGCTAGTGATTCTAGTATCTGTACTTATGATTTTTACCGCCATGCTTTGAGCCGGATTGATGTCCGGAATGTTAAGCAAGGTATTAAGGATTATGTAGTATTGAAAAAAGACAGCCTGAATAGCATTGATATGTTACCAACGAAATACGGAAGTTTTATAGGATTGGGATTTTATGAAAATACAATGTTTTCTTTATTACGAGAAAATCTGACGGATTTCTTTTACGAGTATCCGTACCGTGACAGTCGTGAACGTCGAATTAGTAATCGGTTAAGAGGCATGGCGTATCAAGGTACATTACGTTCGGCTCCATCGTTAGATAAATTTGTGTTTGCCATGAATACTTCTCCTATATTTATGTTGTATACTATAGAGAAGGATAAGATTGTAGAACAATATCGCTGGATAGGTAGCTATCCGGTATATCGCACGGAAGAAACCGAGATATCTCGTTCTGCACCACTTGATGCAAGCAGGCCTGTTGGTTTTATTTATGCATACGCTACTGATAACTATGTGTATTTGTTGTATTCTGGTAAAAGTATGAAAGACTATCAAGCTGATGCGTTTACTGGCAATGTCATTTATCAAGTGGATTGGAAAGGTAATCCAGTTCGTAAATATGTATCGGACAAAGCTTTGTCTACATTTTGTGTCTCCGATTCAGATGAAATGATATATGCGGTAGCTAAAGATAATGAACCGACATTGGTTAAAATTGATTTGTCTAAGTAAAAATGGTTGTTTCTCTGATTAAATAGAAATGAAACAGATACTTGGAATAATCATTTTATCATGGCTGCTCTTCGGCTGTTCTTTCTGGGAAACATCGGGGAGGTTGCTGGATATTGGCGAAGGAACCCCCATTGAGGCTCACCCATACGCTTACGACTTGGTTATGTCTAATCCGTTGAATCTTGCGGTAGTGAAAGACAAGCTGCTCTTGTTCCAGCATACGGGTGAAGATGCTGTCCTGATGATGGACCGTGAAAGCGGTAAGCCCGTAGGCTGTTGGGGAGTTGCCGGAGTAACGGCTTATCAGGCACAGGATAAAGAAGTGATGTCAGACTTGGCTCTTGCCAATGTGGAAGCGTTGGCGAATGGGGAAGGCGGTTCTGAATGCAGATGGAAAAGAGTGAAAGATGAATATGGTTGCACTGTGCATTATTGTATCCAAGGTGGTGATGGAAGTGTTTGTTCTTGCGGATCTGTAGCTTGATGGTAAATACGAGGATGCATATTGGAATATGCAATCATTTTTAGTGTGCATCCTCTTTCAACTTATCTATGAATTGTATGAAACGTATTGGGTATTATTGTTTAATGTTATTGGCTTTTGCTTCTTGTTCGCGGTCTCCCCAGCCAATGGAGGCTCTTTATCCTGTGCAAGGATATACAGATTTGTCGCAGGAAAAAGTGAAATTGTCATCATTGTTTGCTGAATATAGGCTGATACCTTTGGAAACGAATGATTCTTCGCTGATAGGAGGACGCGGAAATAAGGTGCTTCAACGGGATTCGTCATTTTATATTGAATCGGAAAACACAATTTTAAGTTTTGACAATGACGGACATTTTATCAGCCGTTTTGATAAGCGTGGCAGTGGTCCGGAAGATTACATTGACATTTCCGACTTTGATGTAGTCAGCTCTTCAGAGGGGAAAACCGAATTGTGGTTATCAGGTGCTGGTGGCATAAAAGTGTACGATGCATTATCGGGTGCTTTTATACGAGGTGTTTTGTCTGGTTCTTATGTACATCAGTTTCAATATGTGAATGACAGTACGTTGCTTTTTGTCGATTCGGGCGATGAAGTGTTTCATGTTTGCGATTTGACAGGGAAAGAACGCTTTCGTTACTTTAAGAAAGATTTGGCAAATTCAATCCATAAGTTTAATCAGTTCTTTTTTTGCCGTGGAAAGATATGCTATCAGTTAGGCAATACGCTTGAAGCGATAGTATACGACCCTGATGCCGATGCTTGCAGCTTGCAGCCGATATTACCGGCGGAAGGCAATGTCTTGACTCTTCAAGTCAGCCGTGATTATTATGACAAGTATGGATATTTGGAGCAAGATAAAAAGCTGATGGAGAATTATGTAATGCTTTCGGTCGTGCGTACGGTTCGGGGAGGAGCGGTTTTTGAATGGATAGCTCCGGGTATGGAATACGGATTGTCTTTTTGTTCTTCAGATAAATGCCATACAATTCCTTTCTCTGCGATAGACAATGACATTTGCGAAACGGATGACAACCGTTTTCTTGCTACATTGACTTGTTGTGAAAGTGATAATGATTCGGTTTTGCTGTTCCAAGTGCCGGATAAGGGCGATGGAGAGAATAATTTTAGTCTGTTAGAAGCAGTATGCAAGGATATGCAATTTAACTAAAAGCAAATCGAGGATTTGCGGCTTCGCAGAGAAAAGTAAATGAAGTACTAATCAATTAAAAAACAATACAGTTATGAAACGAAATATCTTAAAAATAACATTTATTGCAGCGGTAGCCGTAGCGGCAGGCTATACTGCTTATAGCCAGTCACAGAAAACGGAAGCATTGTCTGACTTGGCATTGGAAAATGTGGAAGCGTTGGCACAAAGTGAATCTCAAGGAATGAAATATGAGAGGCAGAAGCAGGATATTACGGAAATTTGGGATGATGCATCGGGAACTTATAAAAAAGTAGTTATAACTGTTTGTGAAGGTAAAGGCTCTCTTGATTGTTAAATAGAAATTAGAATAAGCGATCCTTATTAGAAGCTGTTTTGAATTTATCGTGCGATGATTTGGGATGAGTTTTTGAGGCATTTCCGCTTCTGTGATGAGGAAGATAGCGGGCTATCTGACGAAGAACAGGAGCG
>NZ_NFJA01000164.1:0-3609 GCF_002159615.1 Bacteroides sp. An279 | reverse complement strand
TCAGGAAGAAAATTAATGCCAGACCGAGAGAAAAACTCAATTTCTCGACTCCGGCTGAGGTCTTTTTCAAAAATATTTCGTAATGTTGCACTCGCTGGTTGACTCTGCCCGGATTTGTCGGATTTGATTTTTTTTGAAAAAAAATGCTCAAAAGTTTGCAGATTCAAAAATAAGCTGTACCTTTGCAACCGCAAATGAGAACGAGACCTTCGGGCGTTTAGCTCAGCTGGTTCAGAGCATCTGCCTTACAAGCAGAGGGTCGGCGGTTCGAATCCGTCAACGCCCACTCGAAATACTCTCGTTTTCATGAAGCTTTGGGGCGTTTAGCTCAGCTGGTTCAGAGCATCTGCCTTACAAGCAGAGGGTCGGCGGTTCGAATCCGTCAACGCCCACTTCACCAAAGCTATATTAGTCAAATTTCCCCCTTCGGGCGTTTAGCTCAGCTGGTTCAGAGCATCTGCCTTACAAGCAGAGGGTCGGCGGTTCGAATCCGTCAACGCCCACTTCCATTTAAATTAATCCTTTATTTTTTTCTTGATATTCATTCTATGAAAGATTTTGCTGCCATCGATTTCGAAACAGCCAATGAATGTCCATCCAGTGTATGTAGTGTCGGGGTGGTAGTGGTACGTGAAGGAAAGATAGTCGGCAAGCTCTACCGTTTGATACGTCCGTGTCCTGATTATTATGCATATTGGAATACGCGCGTGCATGGATTGACCTCCCAAGATACAGCCCATGCGCAGCTTTTTCCGGAGGTATGGGCGGAAATAGCCTGGCTTATAGGGGATTTGCCTTTAGTGGCTCACAACAGTCCTTTCGATGAGAGGTGCCTAAAGGCAGTGTTCCGCACATATGGAATGGATTATCCCGATTATACCTTTTATTGTACATGCCGTGCTTCGCGGCGTGTTTTTGGCAAGCAGTTGCCTAACCATCAGTTGCAGACTGTAGCGGCTTGTTGTGGATACGACTTGACTAAACATCATCATGCGCTGGCTGATGCTGAGGCATGTGCACAGATAGCTCTTCAGATTCTGTAAGTTCTAAGAAACTGTTCTGAAAACGAATACATCAAGACAAGAAAAACTTTTTGGAGAAATTCAAAACAGTTTCTAGCATATAAGTAAGTGTGCAAAATTAAATGATATTGCCAGAAACACAGATTTTCGCGGATTAGCGCAGATTATTGTAATTTACGATTTGACAATTTGCTATCTACTATTTGAGCTTTAAATCGTACTTCGTAAATCGGAAAATAGTAAATTAAAAGAATCCGCGAAAATCTGTGTTAATCCTGTATTTCTGAGCAGACACATTATATAAACTAATTCTCAACATCTACTTATCAACTGCGTGGCAAGATGAATTGCAGTCCTGTCCCAGTCCTATGCTGTCAGGACTGCAGTCCTGGTAGATTAGGATTATGCGAGGACTGTATCTTTCTTTGCCGATACAGTCTTGTCCGGAAAAAGAACAAGTAATGTCCGCAGCGGCCATCCCCAATGATTATGCCCAAAATGATGGTATAATGATTGGGGAGGAATGCGGACATTCATATTGTATCTTTGCGTTCGGCCTGCTTGTTTAATCCAGTTTCAGCACTGCCAGAAAAGCTTTTTGCGGCACTTCCACTGTGCCGATTTGTTTCATACGTTTCTTTCCGCGCTTTTGCTTTTCAAGCAATTTGCGTTTGCGGCTCACGTCGCCTCCATAACATTTTGCCGTTACATCCTTACGTACAGCCTTGATGGTTTCGCGGGCAATGATTTTTGAGCCGATAGCTGCCTGGATAGCTATTTCGAACTGTTGGCGTGGAATGAGTTCTTTTAGTTTTTCGCACATACGGCGTCCCAGTTCGTATGCATTGTCTACGTGGGTGAGGGTAGAGAGTGCATCTACCGGTTCGCCATTGAGCAGGATGTCCAGCTTCACCAGTTTTGAGGGGCGGAATCCTGCCGCATGATAATCGAACGAGGCATATCCTTTTGAAAGACTTTTCAGTTTATCGTAGAAGTCGATGACGATTTCGCCCAGTGGCATCTTGTAATGCAGTTCCACGCGGTTGCCCGAAATATAGTCTTGGCGCACCAGTTCGCCACGCTTGCCCAAACAGAGCGTCATGATAGAACCGATATAGTCGGTCGTGGTGATGATGGAGGCATCGATGTAGGGCTCTTCGATGTGGTCGATAAGTGTCGGGTCGGGCATACCGCCGGGGTTATGCACTTCTTGTACGCCTCCTTGCTTGTCGTATACCATATATGATACGTTGGGCACGGTGGTGATGACGTTCATATTGAACTCGCGGTCTAACCGTTCCTGTACAATTTCCATGTGGAGCAAGCCCAGAAATCCGCATCGGAAGCCAAAACCAAGTGCGAGAGACGATTCGGGTTGAAAAGTGAGCGAGGCATCATTCAGCTGGAGTTTTTCCAGTGAGGAACGCAGGTTTTCATAATCTTCCGCCTCGATAGGGTAAACACCGGCAAATACCATCGGCTTTACTTCTTCGAAGCCTTCAATGGCTTTCTCGCATGGGCGGTCGATGTGGGTGATGGTATCGCCCACCTTAACCTCACGTGAAGTCTTGATGCCCGAGATGATGTAGCCTACATCACCTGTTCGCAGTTCTTTGCGTGGTACTAAATCCATTTTCAGTACGCCTACTTCATCGGCATCGTATTCTTTTCCTGTATTGAAGAATTTTACTTTGTCGCCGGTGCGGATGATGCCGTTTTCTACTTTAAAATAGGCGATGATGCCGCGGAACGAGTTAAAGACAGAGTCGAAAATCAATGCTTGGAGTGGTGCGTTTTCATCACCTTGCGGACAAGGTATCCGTTCGACAACTGCTTTCAGTATTTCTTCCACGCCCATACCGGTCTTTCCCGAAGCACGGATAATCTCTTCGCGCTTGCATCCCAGCAGGTCGATGATTTCGTCTTCTACCTCTTCGGGCATAGCGCTGTCCATGTCGCATTTGTTCATTACGGGGATGATTTCCAGGTCGTGTTCCAGTGCCATGTAGAGGTTTGAGATAGTCTGTGCCTGTACTCCTTGCGAGGCATCCACTACCAGTAAGGCTCCTTCACACGCAGCGATGGAGCGTGACACTTCGTATGAGAAGTCTACGTGCCCCGGGGTATCGATGAGGTTGAGAATGTATTTTTCGCCTCCGTAGGTGTATTCCATCTGGATAGCGTGGCTCTTGATGGTGATGCCGCGTTCCCGTTCCAGGTCCATGTCGTCGAGCATCTGCCCTTCGGTGATTTTGATAGTCTGGGTGTATTCCAGCAAGCGGTCGGCAAGTGTGGATTTCCCATGGTCAATATGGGCGATGATGCAGAAATTTCGGATATTCTTCATATAGTTTACTTGATTACAGCGTTTTGTGCGCAAAGATAGCGAAAAATGTAAAAGTGACCAAATTTGAAGTTCACCACAGATTACGCAGATTAAATCAATCAATGTGATATGAATGGTTCATCGTGATAGTTGATTTAGAAGCTGTTTTGAATTTATCGTGCGATGATTTGGGATGAGTTTTTGAGGCATTTTCGCTTTTGTGATGAGGAAGATAGCGGGCTATCTGACGAAGAACAGGAG
>NZ_NFJA01000163.1:0-3723 GCF_002159615.1 Bacteroides sp. An279 | reverse complement strand
CTGACGAAGAACAGGAGCGGAAAGGACCAAAAAATCGCCCAAAGCACACACGAAAACAGATACATCAAGCCAAGAAAAACTTTTTGGAGAAATTCAAAACAGCTTCTTAATAATTAAATTATTATCCGCGTTGATCCGTGTTTCAAAACAGACTCGTTAATACAAACTAATTAAGATTAGTTATTTAATTCGGAAATTATGATTCAACTGGAAGGAATAACGAAAAGTTTTGGTTCGCTGCAAGTATTGAAAGGAATCGACTTGACAATAAATAAGGGAGAAGTGGTCAGTATCGTGGGACCGAGTGGGGCTGGAAAGACTACGTTGTTGCAGATAATGGGCACCTTGGACAAGCCCGACGCCGGACGGATTGTACTGAATGGTGTAGAGGTGAACCGTCTTAAAGATAAAGGGTTGGCGGCGTTCCGCAACAAGGAAATAGGTTTTGTGTTTCAGTTTCATCAATTGCTTCCCGAGTTTACGGCAGAAGAGAATGTGATGATTCCACTTTTGATACAGGGCGTGTCAGGAAAGTCTGCCCGTAGAGAAGCGGAGGAGATGCTTTCATTTTTGGGGTTGGGAGAACGCGCTTTGCATAAGCCTGCCCAGTTATCGGGCGGCGAGAAGCAACGGGTAGCTGTGGCGCGTGCCTTGATAAACCATCCTTCTGTAGTCTTGGCCGATGAGCCTTCGGGCAGTCTGGACACGCAGAACAAGGAAGAATTGCATCGTCTCTTTTTCGAACTTCGTGACAAGCTGGGGCAGACGTTCGTTATCGTGACTCACGATGAGGCACTTGCCTCGCAAACAGACCGGACCATTCATCTGGTGGATGGAAAAATCAGTGGAGAAAGTGCTAATCCATTCCGATAAACACTTTCTCCGCCCGAAATCGAACGATTGATACAAGCAGCTGAACATCTTTGATTTATTTGAATATCCGCCAGTTCCTTTTGGGGATACCGAGTGCACTGCGCAGCGCAGCTATGTCCGTCCGCATGTGCATATATGTGTATCCTGCATCCAATATAGTTGCATCACAACGGGC
Organism: Bacteroides sp. An279; assembly: GCF_002159615.1. Taxonomy (NCBI): domain Bacteria; kingdom Pseudomonadati; phylum Bacteroidota; class Bacteroidia; order Bacteroidales; family Bacteroidaceae; genus Bacteroides; species Bacteroides sp. An279. The sequence continues at coordinate 2,675 of NZ_NFJA01000163.1, read as the reverse complement.
AATGACAATTGCTTTTGTTTATCTATGGCATCGAAAATATGGACTTGTATGATATATTATTTTTTTTGATTCCGTTATTTGCTTATTTGCAGCTACATACGGGGTAAAACAGAATGCTGTTAATAGATTTTCAAACCAACCGTTTCCAAATCCATTGCCGTATGGAAAGGATTGCGTACCTTTGCAGCATACAGGTACTAGTTGGCTAGGTTCTGAATAGTTTTTGTAGGCGCCAACCAAAGCTATCTGAAGCCTAGTACCTTGTCAACTCGTCACCTTGTCAACTTTCAAATGTTGAATCTACCAGTTAATCGGCGTCTTCCCATGCTGGATGAGGTATTCGTTGGTACGGCTGAAGTGTTTGTTGCCGAAAAAGCCGTGATAGGCAGATAGGGGAGAGGGGTGGACAGAAGTAAGTACGAGATGCTTGTTCCGGTCGATAAAGGCACCTTTCTTCTGTGCATACGACCCCCATAAGATAAAGACCAGGTGCTCGCGGTTTTCCGCCAAGGCACGGATGGCTGCATCGGTAAATTCCTCCCAACCCTTTTTCTGGTGCGAACCTGCCTGGTGTGCACGTACCGTAAGTGTGGCGTTGAGCAGCAGCACGCCTTGCTGTGCCCAGCGGGTCAGGTTGCCGCTTGCAGGTATAGGGCTTCCCAAATCATCGTGTATTTCTTTGAAAATGTTTTGTAGTGAAGGAGGAAACGGCACGCCGTCATTGACGGAGAAGCATAGTCCGTGTGCCTGTCCGGGTCCGTGATAAGGGTCTTGTCCGATGATGACTACTTTTACTTTATCGTAAGGGCAAAGGTTGAACGCGTTGAATATCAGCTTGCCCGGCGGATAAACGGTTGTGTTGTGGTATTCTTGCCTGACGAAGTCGGTCAGACGGATAAAATAGTCTTTTTCAAATTCGGGAGCCAAAATTTGCTTCCACGATTCTTCTATCTGTACATTCATGAGTTATTTTTTAGGTGACTAGGTACTAGGTACTAGGTGACTAGGTACTAGGGACTAGGTTTTAGATAGATTTACTAAGGTATTCAAAACCTGGTCACCTAGTCCCTGATAAATTATATCAACTGCATTCCCCAATCGGCACATTCTTTCCGCATGTCTTCGGGCCAGATGCTTGCCTGTATTTCTCCGATATGTGCTTTTTTCAAGTAGAGCATACATAGGCGTGACTGTCCGATTCCACCACCGATACTGAGGGGCAGCGAACCTTCGAGCAGCCGTTTGTGGAAATAAAGCCTGGTACGTTCTTCTTTGCCTGCCAGTTCCAGTTGTTTCAGCATGGCGGCTTTGTCTACGCGTATACCCATGGAAGAGAGCTCAATGGCGCGGCCTAATACCTCGTTCCATACCAGCAGGTCACCGTTCAGTCCCGGAAGTCCGGTTTTGGGGTCGATGGTTGTATAGTCATCATAATCCGGGGCACGGAGGTCATGAGGTTTTCCGTCACTTAGTTTGCCTCCGATTCCTATGATGAAAACAGAGCCTAACCGTTCGGTAATCAGGTTCTCACGTTCTTTGGGAGTCTTGTCCGGGTACATGTCCAGCAGGTCTTGTGCATGGATGAAGTGGATATCATGGGCAAGAAAGGGGGTAATCTGCGGATATGCTTCGCAAATCATGAATTCAGTGCGGCGCATGGCGGCATAAATGCGTGTCACGATGCTTTTCAGAAATTCTACGGTGCGTTGTTCGGGCGTGATGACCCGTTCCCAGTCCCATTGGTCGACGTAAAGCGAGTGCAGGTTGCCCAGTTCTTCGTCGGCACGGATGGCATTCATGTCTGTGTAGATGCCATATCCCGGCTCGATGTGATAGTCGGCAAGGGTCACTCTTTTCCATTTGGCAAGCGAGTGTACCACTTCGGCCTGTTGGTCGGCAAGGTCTTTGATGGGGAATGTGACGGGACGTTCCACACCGTTCAGGTCATCGTTGATTCCCATACCTTTTAAGACGAACAGGGGAGCTGTCACCCTTCGCAGGCGTAGTTCGGAGGATAGGTTTTGCTGGAAGAAATCCTTGATTTGTTTGATGCCAAGCTCTGTCTGTTTCATGTCGAGCAGGGGTTTGTAGTTTGCTGGTTTTATCAGATAGCTCATAATTTTTGCGTGATTAATTATTTGTAAAGTTATGCAAAGGTATAAATGTTTTGTAAAATTGCAATGCTTTTATTGATAATATTGTCATAATGTAAATGGATTATTTTTGTTTATGGGAAAAATGACATGCTTTTATTCCTTGTTTTCATAGGCTCATACGAATTTTTTATCCGAATCATTAGGATAGAATGAAGAATAATTGTATTTTTGTGCCGCAATTAAAAAAACAATGCACCCGTAGTTCAATGGATAGAATATCGGATTCCGGTTCCGACGATTGGGGTTCGACTCCCCACGGGTGTACTACTACCGAGTCATAAACGGATAAAAACCCACTAAATAAGTTACTTTAGTGGGTTTTTTGTTTTCTTGCTCTTGCTATCCCGAAAAATCCTTACACTTTTTCGGTGACATAATCGGTGACTTCCGCTTTCTTTGTTTCTTTTTATGAAGCTGTTTTGAATTTATCGTGTGATGATTTGGGATGAGTTTTTGAGGCATTTTCGCTTCTGTGATGAGGAAGATAGCGGGCTATCTGACGAAGAACAGGAGCGAAAA
>NZ_NFJA01000162.1:0-3803 GCF_002159615.1 Bacteroides sp. An279 | reverse complement strand
GCTCCTGTTCTTCGTCAGATAGCCCGCTATCTTCCTCATCACAAAAGCGAAAATGCCTCAAAAACTCATCCCAAATCATCGCACGATAAATTCAAAACAGCTTCTAAATGTTTTTAATACTTATATGCGTATTGTCTGGATACATCATAGCCATGCCGGTTACTACTTCTTGTCTGCCGCATTCAGCAACCGTCCGTTACGGAAGGTGCCTTGGCGTGTCACATTTCCTTGCGCATCGGTTTCCACAAAAGCTCCGTCTTTCTTACCATGCTTAAAAAAGCCTTCAAAGCGCGAACCGTCTTTGTTGACAATTGTGCCCTTGCCGTGCTCCTTGCCTCCTGCAAAACTTCCGGTATATACTGAGCCGTCTTGCATGTGAAGCACTCCTTGCCCTTCGGCAACATTGTTCTTCCATTCGCCTTCATACTCGTCACCGTTACCCCATTTGTAATATCCGTGTCCAGAGCGTTGGTTGTTTTCCCACTCACCTTCGTACACGGCACCGTTCTGCCAAGTAAATGTTCCTGTTCCCTCCTGTTTGCCGTTCTTGAACTGACCCACGTACTTGTCTCCATTCGGATAGGTGTAGGCTCCTGTTCCGGTCCGTTCGCCATCCACGTAATCCCCTTCGTATGTTTCACCGTTCTGAAAGTGATACACGCCTTTGCCGTGCTGTACATCACGTACCCAATCGCCCACGTATTTGTCGCCATTAGTATAATAGAAAGTACCTTGCCCGTCGCGCTCGCCACTCTTCCACTGTCCTTCATATTTTGAACCATCTTCCCAAATCATCACACCGGATCCGTCCTTCAGGTCGTTTTTCCACTCTCCGTCATAATTGGCACCTCCGCTCCAAGTATAAATGCCTTTGCCGTTCCGTTTGTCGTGGTGCCAGAAACCTACATATTTGTCACCGTTGTAATAGTACATCGTACCTTCGCCTTCCTGAAAATCCTGATACCACATTCCTTCGTAGCGGTTGTTATTCATAAAGTAATAAGTACCTTTGCCATGCTGCTGGTCTTCGAACCATTCACCTACGTATTTTTCCCCATCGGCGAAAGTATAGGTTCCCGTTCCCTGTCGTTTGCCTTTCACATATTCCCCTTCATAGATATCTCCGTTTTTGAATACGGTTTTTCCTTTGCCGTTCGGGCGACGGCTCTTCAGTTCACCAGTGTATTCCGACCCGTCCTTGAATTTATAGTAACCCAACGACATTTGGGCGGAAGCGCACAGGCTCCCCATGGCCAAAAAGGCACAAAATAATCCTATATATTTATTCATGCTTATTCTACTTATTTGTTTAAATCGTCCAAAATTAGTTTTTTTCAACCAGCCGTGACAATTTCATTACACTTTTTTACCTGCTACTACTGCTATTAAGTTTTCTTTGCAAAAATGTTTTTGTGCCAACGACAGGATTTCATCGGTACTTACTTCACGAATAGCCTCCAGGGAGCGTTCAAAGAAATCGTTTGCCAATCCGGTGGTTTCGATAAATATCCATGCATCGGAAAGTGAGAACGCACCTTCATAAGAGCGGCACATGTCGCCGAGCATATAATTGCGCACCATCTCCAATTCCTCGGAAGACACCTTTTCCGAGCATAGGCGATCCATTTCCTTGAATACTTCGGTAATGATTGGCTCTATATATTCGTTGGCAGCCTCAGTACTGATGCCCAGCACGCCTATTCCTGGATAATTGACCAGTCCGGCACCTATTCCATAAGTGTATCCTTTTTCTTCGCGGATGTTCGACATCAGCCTACTCCCGAAATAACCGCCAAACAGTGTGACCAGCACGCGTAGCTTCAGGTAATCGGGATGCTGCTGGGGAAGCGAGAAGGCACCCATCTTCAACGAACTTTGAAGAGCATCGTCTTTTTCCACAAAGAGGCGGCGACAGTTCTCCGTATCGGGTAAATATTGCTCAAAGGTAGCTGTGTGCGAACTTTCGCCCCAAGATGTTTCACCGAAATGCTGTTCGATACAACGCAATATCTCGGGAGTTACTTTGCCTGATACGTACATCGAACAATTAGCTGAATGATAATAGGTACGATAAAAACGCACCAATGCGTCTCGAGTGATGTGGTCGTAGTCGTCCAATTCAGCGTATCTTCCCAATGGGTGTGTAGAGCCAAAAAGAGCACGATTCAATCGTTTACGGGCCATCACGTCCACCCTACGGGCATTCACCCGGAACTGCTGTTTATTGGCATTGACGATGACCGAAAGTTCTTTTTCCGGGAATACAGGTTCTTTCACCATCGAAGCCACCACCTCAACAGTGCGTGGAAAGTGCTTACCCAGCGAATATAGCGTGATAAAACCATAGTTGACCGATGAAGACAAATCGAGCCACGCACCATAATAGTCCAAACGTTCCGCTATTTGCGCCGATGTCAATAAGCGAGTACCCTCGCGTAACATACGGTTGGTAAACATTGCTTGTAAAGGTTGCTCTTGGTTCCATTGCCCACCCTTCATCAGCAGGTCAAAACGGATGACATCTTCATCGCCCACCTGCATGATGTTCACTGGGATGCCGTTACGCAGCACGTAACGTTCGGGTTCCGGTATCGAGAAATGCTCTATCTGGCGTATTTCAGGAGCTGTTGTTCTGTCAAGACTCATAGCTGTTGGAAATGTTCTTGCAAGAACTTCTCGGCACGAGCCAAGTCTTGCGGGGTGTCTATGCCTATTGTTTCTACATCACTGATACCCACTTTGATGACGTATCCGTTTTCCAACCAGCGTAGTTGTTCCAGCGATTCGGCCAGTTCTAGCGGGGACTGGGGCAGGGCTGTAATTTCCTTCAGTACCTGAGAGCGATAAGCATACAGTCCGATGTGTTTGTAGTATGTATGCGAGGATAACCATTCTTGGCGGTCTTTCCCACGCAGGAAAGGAATGATGGAACGACTGAAGTACAAAGCATTACCATTTCTCCCTACCACAACCTTGGGCGAATTGGGATTTTCCAGTGCATCCAATCCATTTGTCGCATTAAAGGGTTTCACCAGCGTAGCTATCTGTGTAGCAGGGTCGTCAAAACAGGCCTTGAGAGTTTTCAGCTGCGAAGGTTGGACGAAAGGTTCGTCGCCTTGGATATTGACTACTACGTCGAATTCTCCTCCCACTTTCCGGTAAGCTTCCGCACAACGGTCTGTTCCGCTCCGGTGCGCAGCAGAGGTCATTACAACTTTTCCACCAAACGACTTAACAGCAGCTTCGATGCGCTCGTCGTCAGTGGCCACGTATACATCATCAAATACACCGTATACTTGTTCATACACTCGTTCAATAACCGGTTTTCCTCCCAACAATGCCAGCGGCTTGGCAGGAAAACGAGTTGATGCATATCTTGCAGGAATGATTCCGATAAAATTCATGGCATTCTTTTTTTGGTTTGAGTATGCAAATGTAGGAAAAATCTACGGAAAAACCTTCTTCTGTATATAGATTTCACATGCATACCCCATGGTTCTTTCATTTGGGCATTGATATTAAGGTGTATAATTTTCCCCCACTCCTTGGAGACTGTTTTGAATTAATCAAAGAAAAATGTGATGGGCATCTAATTAATTTGGTAATCAAATTCCAAAAGTAATCAAAACAGTTGGAGTTTCTGATTGGGTTGCGTTATCAATCCAGACAGCCTGAAACAGATACTGAACCTTTCAGAAGCTGTTTTGAATTTCTCCAAAAAGTTTTTCTTGGCTTGATGTATCCGTTTTCGTGTGTGCTTTGGGCGATTTTTTGGTCCTTTCCGCTCCTGTTCTTCGTCAGAT
>NZ_NFJA01000161.1:0-3833 GCF_002159615.1 Bacteroides sp. An279 | reverse complement strand
GACGAAGAACAGGAGCGAAAAGGACCAAAAAATCGCCCAAAGCACACACGAAAACGGATACATCAAGCCAAGAAAAACTTTTTGGAGAAATTCAAAACAGCTTCTTATTGTTAGTAATCTTTTCCACCTCCGCCTTCGCGCAGAAGGTGGAACACGGAGTGTTAGTCGGCGGAGGTATCGGATTCCCCATGCAGGACAGCAAGCAACTTATTCCGCCTACCAACGAATTACGCTACGACCATAACCTGAAAAGAAACGGGATGATAGGGTACCGCTTACGCTTCCTGCCCCAGCAGAAACACTTCTTCGACCTCGACCTTACCATCGGATTCCAAGGTATGAGCACACAAAAATACGTGCCGTTCCTTTCTAAACAAGACGGCACTTACACCGGCAATGAAGGAGATGAGTTCAGCGAGTTCGTCATGCCCGTATCCATAGCTGCCAGCTGGAACTACCGCATCACCGGGAAGTTCTTCTTCGGGCTGGGTATGGCTCCTACCCTCTATGTACGCCCGCAAGCCGTATTCGACCTGCCCGTACTGGCAAAGATAGGCTACCGCGCAGGAAAGCATTGCGAGCTTGCCCTCTCCTACCAATACGGATGCCTCGATGTGCTGAAGCATTTCAACAAAGGGGCGGCAAACGGACGCAAAGGGCATCTGTCCGACCTCATGCTCTCCGTGTACGTTCCTTTCTGATGCAAAGACTGATATAAATTTAAATGAATATCCGCATTTTGCACAATTAGCTGTAGGAGCGTATCTTAAAGACATCCGCATGGATAAGTTGGTGCATTCGGGCGTATGCGATACGCCCCTACATGGGATGTTTGCGGATATTCAAATAACTTTAAAAGCAATCTGCATTTCAAAGATGCGAAATAAAGGCAAGCCCCTTCCCTTTCCCCGCTAAAAGAAACCGGAAGTGCCTGCCCCAACCACCTAAAAAGAAAGGAGGTGAGTGCGAAGATAGAAATAAAAGAAACCAAAAACAAACAACAATACACTTTAATAGTAAAGAATAGTGAAGAACATACATAACAATCCATTCAAAACAACCATTACATCATTATGAACATAAAATTATCCATTATACTCATACTGTCTCTTCTAAATATCCTGCCAATAGCAGCCCAACAAGTAAAGTTTGGCGTAGAAGCCGGAGCAAACCTGTCACACTATCTGGCAAGTCAAAAGCATACGGCAGAACAAACAGGAGGAATGAAAGCCGGGTTCCAAGTAGGGGCAACCGTCGACTATGAGTTCAAAAAACATTGGACACTTTCATCCGGACTGACACTTTTACAGAACCGGAGCACCATGAAATTCTCGCCTTACATGGTGACACATTTTCCTAAGACAGACACTAAAATAAACAACCTGATCCTGCCCCTCAAGATAGGTTATAACTTCCACATTACCGAGCGTTTCTGCCTGATGCCGTCTATCGGCCTTTATGCAGCATACGGCTTCAGCGCAGGAAATTCCTCGCTGGAAATTGTACAGCCCGATGGAGAAGGTGCACGCACGGAAACACACCAATGGAATCCGATGAAAGGATATTCGTACCCCGTCGAAGGAAGCCCGAACAATGCACATGCCCTTCTCACTCCTTTCCGCCACTGGGAATATGGAGGAACTGCCGGACTGAAAGCAATCATAGCCGAACATTACACCGTCAGTTTCAATTACATGGTAGGCATCAAACAGGTGCACGACCTGTTAGGATTGCGGAACTCTAATTTCCAACTGAATATCGGATACCGGTTTTAAACGGCATACCTTTTTGATGCGATAATGCCCAAGCGCAATCTGCACGCTCTCCACAGAAGAAACAGATTGCGCTGGCTTCGTATTTCAAAAAGACAACGATTCAAACATGCCTTTTGATGAACACAAGTGAGTTCGCCGTTTAACGATGCACATGAGTACAATAAAGAGCATTTCTTGAAAAGACAGATGGAAAACTGATGGAAAACATGAAGAAAAATGAAAAATTTCGGTGGAAAGTATTGCAGATTCAAAAAATAGTCATACCTTTGCAACGCATTTGAGAAACACAAGTGTAACAACCAATGGTTCCTTGGATGAGTGGCTTAGTCAGCGGTCTGCAAAACCGTGCACGGCGGTTCGAATCCGCCAGGAACCTCAAAGCATGAAGGTCGGCTGAATGTTCAGCCGGCCTTTTTTTCGTTAACCGTAAAAGAAATAAAACCTAACCCTAAAAAACTATCGAGCATGAAAACATTCGTATGCGCCGTATGCCTGCTTCTTGCCGCCTGCTGCACCCTTTCCACTCATGCGCAAACGCGCTATTCGCAACGCATGGCGGAATCGCAAGGCAAACAATGGACACACGGCAAATCGTGGGACTACGTGAACGGGCTGGTAGCCAAGTCGCTCCTGAACCTTTGCGAGCAATATCGGTATGCCGACTGGACTGCCGACTATTACCAATGGGCTAAAGACTATGCTGATAACGCCATCAATCCCGACGGCACCTTCAAGAACTTCAAGAAAGGGAACATCGACAACATCAATTCGGGCAAGGTGCTCTTCGCCCTTTACCGCCACGAAAAAGCCTTGGACGAGCAGAACGGCACGCACAATGCCGACCGCTACAAAAAGGCTGCCGACTGGCTTCGGAATTACCTGGTGAACGACTATTCGCGTATCCAGACAGGCGATGCCAAAGGATGTTTCTTCCATAAAGATATCTATCCGGGACAGATGTGGCTGGACGGTCTCTATATGGGAGCCGCCTTCTATGCCGAATGGCAAGCCAACTTCGACCCCAACAATACAAAGGCATGGACCGACATTGCGCACCAGTTCAAGACCATCGCCCACCATACCTACGATGCCGGCAAGCAATTGTATTATCACGCATGGTCTGCCAATCCCGAAGACGCCAACTCGTTCTGGGCAAACAAGACTGAACCTCACAAAGGCTGCTCCAAAGAGTTCTGGGGACGGGGCATGGGCTGGTATTTCGCCGCACTGGTCGACGTGCTGGAAGTGATGCCCCAGTCGCACCCCGACTACAATGAGCTGAAGACCATCGTAAATACCGTAGCCAAGGGACTGGCACACTGGCAAGACCGGGAGAGCGGCGTATGGTACCAATTGCTGCAATACGACGACTCGTTCGTAAGCCGATGCGGTATCGCCAATTACCTGGAGTCCTCGGCTTCGAGCATGTTTACCTACGCTTATCTGAAAGGCATCCGCCTCGGCATCCTGCCCGAAAGCTATAAGGACGTAGCCGAAAAGGCATACCAAGGATTGCTGAAAACCTTTGTCACCACCAACGAAGACGGCACCATTAACCTGAACCAAAGTTGCCGTTCGGCAGGATTGGGTCCGGCAAAAGATCCCTCGCGCGACGGTACACCCGACTATTACCTGTGCGGTAAAGACGTAACCATCGTAAACAATGAAGGCAAAGCCATCGGCCCTTTCATCATGGCTTGCCTGGAATACGAATTAGTGAAATAAGTTTATCATTTTTCACCACAGAGGACACAGAGCCTTTTAAATTTTTATGAATTCCGCAAAATGCCCATAGTATAAGAGGAAGTTAAAAGAAGTTATACCTTCGGCAGGAGTTAAAAGCCAATAGTCTTGCTATGGCTTCCATGAACTAATGTATTGGCTTCTAACTCCTTTTAACTCCCTGAAATAAATCCTTTTAACTCCTTGTTGGGAAAATACGGATATTCAATTATTCAAGTTTCGCAAGTTCAACTTGCAGCTTTTAATCTATAAATGTCGCAAATATGTTTCATATCTTCCTCCCTGTTGATGATAGCCTGATAGATATCTTCGTCA
>NZ_NFJA01000160.1:0-3862 GCF_002159615.1 Bacteroides sp. An279 | reverse complement strand
TTTCGCTCCTGTTCTTCGTCAGATAGCCCGCTATCTTCCTCATCACAGAAGCGAAAATGCCTCAAAAACTCATCCCAAATCATCACACGATAAATTCAAAACAGCTTCTATTAGCAGAAGTTATCATATCGTGCGTAAGCCCCGATATCACTCCGGCTCAATCTCATTGGGCGAAGGAAGCTGCTTCCAGCCTTCACCGAACGTATCGTAAGCATCGGTCACTACCACGAAGGCACGCGGGTCGGCAAGCTTTATCGTGGCTTTCACGCCCGCCACTTCCTTGTAGCTCACTACCAAGAAAATCATTTCCTTCTCCTTCTTCGTGTACAAGCCGCTGCTCTTGATACATGTAGCGGTACGGTCCAAATCATTCAAGATATACTTATGCAAATCTGGCAACTCCTTCTCGCTGATAACAAATATCAGCTTGTCATTCTTCGAGCCGTTTATCATATAAGCTATCACCCGCGATACGATGAAGATAGCTATCAACGAATACAAAGACAAATAAACGGAAGGTTCCTCGGATACTTCTCCGCTTCCCAATCCGAACCCAATCACCAACAAACCAAAGCAGACAACGATCCCGTCCACAAGCAATATCGCCCGCGAGAAACGGATGTGCATATACTTCTGAAGCATCATTGCCACAATATCGCTCCCGCCCGTAGTAGCCTGATTCTTCACCACAATGCCGCTCCCGATACCTATCAGTACGGCACCCATCACGCAGGTCAGCATCAGATGGTCCGACAAGTCCATAATGCCTCCCAAAAGCTGAGACGGGTCAAGCGCATGCAAAGCTTCTTCCGTAGGATATACCAGACGCGACATGATGTTCATCAACAAAGGAGTGGTCAATGCAGCCGCAATGGTACGCGCCCCCAGCTTCGTGCCTAAAAAGATGACCGAAAGAATCAGCAACGGAATATCGAACATATACCCGAACGTACCTACCTGAACGGAAGGAAACAGGTTATGCAACACGATACTCGCCCCATACACACCTCCCGGCACAATGTTATATGGATTGATAAAAAACACAAAACCTGCCGCCAGGATGATACATCCCAGCAAAATATTCAGCCAACCGTTTATTTCTTTCTTCATATACAAACTCATTTTTATGCAGCAAATATACAAAGAAAGATTCAGATAAGCAAGTGCTCATTTCATCTTCTAAAGTCAATCAGAAGTGATTTTATAGTAAAATCTGTGTCCGTCTGTCCCCGTCTGCATTCTTTTATATTTTACGCGGTATGAAATTGTGCATTTTCTCACCACAGGACACAGAGGCTTTTAAATTTTTTCTCTGTGGTACCCTGTGACCTCTGTGGTGAGATTTTGTTCTACTATAAACCGACTTTTTCTTTGTCTGTTGAAGATTAATCGTTAACTTTGTAAACAAAATCAAACGTCCCAAGAACTTAAAAACTCAAAAACTTACAGAGCCATGATGAAGTACCCCATAGGAATACAGAGTTTTGCCGACATCCGCAAGCGCGGATTCGTTTACGTAGACAAGACGGCATTTATTTACCGAATGGCGTTGATGGGGAAATACTACTTTCTCAGCCGTCCCCGCCGGTTCGGCAAATCCTTGCTGGTCTCTACTATGGAAGCTTACTTCTTGGGACAAAAAGACTTGTTCAAAGGACTTGCCATAGAGAAACAGGAAACAGAGTGGATACAATATCCCGTGCTTCATCTGGACTTGAATGCTCGCAATTATGAGGATGAAGAATCCCTCAAAGCGGAATTGAATAAGCACCTTGTGATGTGGGAACAGGGTTATGGCATGACTACTGATAGCAACCTGGCTCCCGAAGAACGTTTCTATAACGTAATACATACTGCCTACAAACAGTCGGATGAACAAGTGGTGGTGTTGGTGGACGAATACGACAAACCGCTTCTCAGCACCATCGACAACAAACCTTTGCACGATGCGTACCGGAAAGCCTTGAAAGCTTTCTTCTCTGTGCTCAAGTCACTGGATGCCTGCATCCGTTTCGGTTTCATCACGGGCGTGAGCAAGTTCAGCCACGTCAGCATCTTCAGCGACCTAAACAATCTGGATGACATCTCCATGGATCCCCGCTATGTGGACATCTGTGGCATATCTGAAGAAGAACTGCACATTTACTTTGACGACTCCATCCGCGAACTTGCCGATGCCAACGGCATGACCTTCGAAGAGGCATGCGAGAGGTTGCGCAAGCAATACGACGGTTATCATTTCCGGCAGAACAGTGTAGGCATTTACAATCCATTCAGCCTGCTCAACACATTTGCAAAAAAAGAGTTCAATGACTATTGGTTTAAGACAGGCACACCCACGTTCTTAGTCAAGCTATTGCAACAGAACGACTATGAGTTGCATGATTTGAAAGGCATTTATGTGGACGGAGATGTACTTTCTTCCGTAGACGAGGGATATGATGACCCCGTTCCCGTACTCTTCCAGAGCGGCTACCTCACCATTGCCGGTTATGACCCCGAATTAGGTTACCGTCTGGACTTCCCCAATCAGGAGGTTGAGCGGGGTTTCTTCCGTTTTCTGATGCCTTACTACACGTCACAGCAGCAATCGAGCGTCAGGGGCATTCTCAACAAGATGACTTCAGCCGTCAAACAGGGCAACCCCGATGACCTGCTGCAAACCATCCAGACCATGCTGGCAGGCAGAAGCTACATGGTGGCAGGAGCTGACAAGGAAAAGGATTTCCAAAACACTCTCTACCTGATTTTCACCATGCTGGGCTACAATGTGCAGGTAGAGCAGGCGACCAGCCAAGGCCGCATAGATATTACCATTCAGACAAAAGACTATATTTACATCATAGAACTGAAGCTTGACAAGACCGCCGAAGAAGCCCTCCGGCAAATCAAGGACAACCATTATGCCCGCCCTTTCCAGACGGACAAACGCAAGCTTTACCTGATAGGCGTAAACTTCTCATCGGAAACAAGGACGGTGGAGAAGTGGGTGACTGAAGAGCACTCACGGTGGGTTTTCGCATTTTAATAACATTGTAAACAGATTTGATAACTTATGCGTACTTTCTTACAGACAACTGCCGGCGGCACATTTATAGCGGGCGAAGCGATGACATTTGTAGTCCGTAAAGATTATGCCGAATATATATTTAAAGCAGGAAAAGGCTTTTACGGAATAGTAAACTTCCTGTTTAAGGGAAAAAACGAGGTAATGCTTTTTGCGGGTTGGGGCACTTTTTTCAAGCGCATCACCAACCATGCAGACGTAAATAAGCTGTTACAGATGCTCGAAAAGCCCTGCCCACAAGTGATAGACTTAATGACTTGTAAATCCGATTACAGCCTGGTAACATTAAGCAACAACGAGATGGGTATTCGTAAGACGATTAATACATCCACCTCCCGCTCGTTGATTGAAATCATGGGTGACCCCATTGTAGTGGAAGAAGCCCGTAATTTGGTGAATTACTGTCTAAAGCTTTTCCGTGAGATCCACGACCACTGCCCTTTCCCCGGTTGGAAGCAAGGATTGAAGGAAGATTTGTAGAACAACCGTCTGAATCCCCCAACCAGGAGGTAGAGCAGGGTTTCTTCCGGTTCCTGCTGCCTTACTATACGCCACATTCCTTATGAGAGTATATGCCCGTGTCCTCTGTGTTGAATCTCATTTATGAGCAGTTACTTATAACATTACGGGACTTATCCGATTGATTCACATCATCCGGACAAGCCCCGCTTTCTTTGGGTTAACTTAGAAGCTGTTTTGAATTTCTCCAAAAAGTTTTTCTTGGCTTGATGTATCCGTTTTCGTGTGTGCTTTGGGCGATTTTTTGGCCCTTTTCGCTCCTGTTCTTCGTCAGAT
>NZ_NFJA01000016.1:0-54949 GCF_002159615.1 Bacteroides sp. An279 | reverse complement strand
TTATTGTTTGGTACCTTTAAAGATATAACATTTTTCCAATTGACCGGCTGATTTGAGATCTGAAGATGCTTATAACATTATTCTTGAATCAATTCAAAACAGTTTCTTACAAAATCAACAAAACTCTGATTTAAAATACAATCGATACATTTTTCTTATAATAAGACTCTACGTTGTATGCCAGAATTTGTTGCACCGCTTATACTTCTGCATATTAAACATCCACTAAAAATAATTCACTTTCATAACAAAACCAGATTTTTAATTCTTTTTCTCAATATACCAGCAAATCTTATCCATATAAATACCCATAGGAGGCTCTTATCTGATAAAAAACGACAAAAAATGAAATATTTGTGTATTCCCCACCAAATTGTTGGAACATAATACTTGTCTATTAACTTTTTTTGTGCCCTCACATCTGTAAGTATCGTCACATAATTTTTGTGATTCATATTTTTGCATGCCTTGAATAGAGGCACTAAAATTCTATGGAATACAATGCATCTCAATCGTTCATCAGGTATATTCTTTAAAAATCCACACTGCAGCAGTACCTTTAATCTTTCATACAAAGATTTTGAAAGGTATATCCATTCTTCAGAAGAATGAAACCTACGAACTAAAGAATCATTATTTCGCTGTATATAATGATAGGCCGCCGAAGATATTAACCGAACCTCTTTCACATAAAAAAGATAGGTCCACAAAAATAACACATCCTCTGCTATGGACAATTTTTCATCAAAATAAATCTGGTATTTCTTGATAAGTTGCACATTATAAAGTTTAGCAACAGGAGAGCTTCCTGGAATTAGCAAAGCAACATAAAAAGAATATTTATTTTTATAATCAACATCCAATACGGTGCAAAGATTAACTGACTTGCCTTTCTTATTTTCTTTATCAACCAATACTTTTTGAACTAAAAGAGTATTTTCGTTCAAGGAATCATCCATAAATGCAGACAAATAGTTTGTATCTACCCAATCGTCACTATCCACAAAACAAACCCATGGTGCCTGTGCATACTTCATACCTAAATTACGTGCTGCACTCACTCCTCGATTAAGCGTATGAAAGACCTTGATACGGGTATCCAAATCAGTATATTCATCACAAATCATTCCTGAACCATCTATACTTCCATCATCTACCAACAACAGTTCAAAATCAGTAAAACTCTGATCCAAAACACTATCAATACATTTTCTTAAATAAGGCTCAACGTTATATACCGGAATAATTACCGATATAGCAGGCTTCGTCACGTTACTATTCATTACAAACACTTAAATATTGATTATCAATACTTTAAAATCTATTCAATATAATTTGGCAAAATATGTTATAGGATTTTTATCCCAACACTCCTCGCAGCCTTTTCAGCCACAGATACCACTTGATAGTCAGCAAAATGAAACAGAAAGGAAATTTAAATAACAAAGTCAGAATTTTATATTTCAAGTTACATGGTCCACTTTTGTAAGGGAACAAGGATACAAATGTTTTTTGGGCTTGGGATAGTAGTCGAATTTTATCCGATTGACTAACTTGTTTGCTCTTAGCCAACGATAGGGCATAACCATATAGATTGTCCACACTATATGTAAACGGAATGATATGAATTCCAGCTTGATACTGCCTGAGGATGTATGTATATTTCTCTTGAAGAATAAACAACAGATCCTCAAGATCCTTTAATAACTTGCATTGGGTTGAGAGACTTCCGTCAGAACGAATCTTATAAATATATGTTTTTTCATAAACAGCAGCCATATAACGTGCTGTAGTAGCTATTTGGAATGAAAACAATATATCTTCTTGCAACAGCCCCTCTTTGAAAAATAGGTTGTTTTGCAACAGATATGCTTTTCTATATAAGTGATTCCATGGCATCACATACCATTTACCTGCAATGTAATCCTGCAATATATTCTCATTTCCTTTCACGCAAGAAGCGCAAGTCAAAAAATCAGGATTATTACCCTTACTGTTTGTTCCAAGTATTTTAAAGTTTCCTATCACAAAATCCACATCTGGATATTTTTCTATTTTAGCAACCAGTAATTCTATGCAGTTTGGAATTATTTCGTCATCAGAATCCAGAAAGTAAATCCAATCAGCCGTAGCCACCTCTATACCCGTATTGCGCGCAGCTGACACACCACGATTATACACATGGCTCACTACTTTAACCTCATAACGCTTTTGCAATTCCTCAATCCAAGGTTTTGCCTCTTCCATGGAATTATCAGGAGTTGCATCATTTACCAAAATAATTTCCAATTCAGAATATGTCTGATTTAACACACTCCGCAAACAATCTGCAATATAATCAGATACATTATAAATAGGAATTACAATTGATACTTTCATCTAAATCATTAAACATTATCATTAATGTCTCGTTAAAATAGGACAAGTTTAACAATTAATCAAATAGCCCCAGAATCAGGGGAATCACATAGATATTTGACATCATTGAAGCAACAATTTAGTAAGCACTCAATTTAGGGCATCCCTCTTTGAAAGGGCACTTTTCAGTGCCCTAAAACGAGTTTTTTGTTAATTAATTAGCTTTGAATTTAGCTGAGTCCACTTGAGAAAGTCATTCTTGACAGAAATTAACGCCCTACAGGTGCTTCTAAGAGGGGATAAAAATGAGAAAAGGGACTTTTTCAAGTAGACTCAGTAATAAACATTGAAGACATCCCAAATGATTTATCCACGTATCAGTGGTTCATTAGGATTCTTTCTTGATAGTATTTTGGCAGGAACACCACCAACAGTACAAAATTCTGTATCTATATCCTTCAAAACTAAAGCTCCAGCCCCAATAGTTACATTATTACATATATGGATTCCACCTAACACCTTACTTCCTAAACACATTGTAACATTATCTCCGATAGTTGGCACTTTATTCTTTGCATGCCCTATATTGCAACTCGCAGATATACCAAAATTCTTACCAATTGTTGCTCCACCATTAATTATGATGTTAAACCCATGCCATATACATAGTCCGGGGCCTATACAATTAAGGGGAATTTCACAACACCTTTTGGCACATCTTCTTTCATAGCTATAACGAAATAGACGTGAAAAAATCCTTTTAATGATATTTTTTCCTCTGGTGTTGTATATGTATTCCGCAAAACGCAAATGGATTTCCAATTTCCAAATATCATCGCCCAACAAACTAGGAAATGATTTTTTTACACCTAACGCTTTTTTATCACATTCCAAATAATACTTCAAATCTGACAGATTTTTTATCATTGCGTTTTTATTTAAACTTATAAGACAACTATTTACTTAATCTTAGTTAACGCCAAATCACTACTAACATCCTCTTAATAATATCTCGTGCTGCCTTATCGCAGCAACAGAACATACCCAAACTTATCAAAATGTAACTTCCAACTGTAATCAAAACAGAAAACGTCCATTTTCCAAAACTTAAACTTACCGTAGTCACATAAGCACCAACTAGCCATTTACAAAGCAACCAAGCTATCGCTATTAGGCACAACATTTTCGTATACCGCCACACATATTCCCCAACACTTTCCTTAAAACCATATCGATACAAGAAATAAGGTTTCCAGCCAACCACCATCACCAACAAACTAATCAATACACCAGAGAGAATACCTGTCAATCCATAAAAATAGCCCAATCCAACGGATAAGCCTAAATTCAATAACGTTTCGACTACTGGTGCCCCAATATCCTGAAAAATACCGTAAGCACTAATAAAGACCTCGTTTGTACGGGAAAGCTGGATAAAAGTAATACCTATCAACAGGATATATGCCGACTGTGGAAGTACATATTCCGCACCCACCCACAACGTAATGAATGAATGTCCTAACATATACAGTCCAAAACAGGCCACCGAAGCCAACCATAAGCGAAATACTGTCAGCTCCCAAAACACAGACCTGATACGCTCTTTATTGCCTTCTGCCACCAAATTACCCACACCGGACCAAATACCATTGAGCAACGCACCCATCAGTTGAGTGATACCATTAATAATCAACAGATAGTTTCCATACACCGCCACCAAAGTTAGCGAAGCGTATGCATAGATAATAAGCGGACTGGTCTGTGTCAAAACATAGGTGGCTATTTGATGGAAAAATATCTGCTTTGTTTTGGTGATAATGCTCGGATAGTGTTTCTGCAAGTCTGCCCCTTTACAGATCGCAGTCTGAAGCCAAGGATACACTTTCCTGACACAGCGGTCTAATACATAAGAGGAAAGGACAGCCATCAGCAATTCCAAGACTAACCACCACACATAACCGTGACTAAGGAAACGGACAGCCAGGATTTGCAGAATAACTTTGATGATGCGGACACTTTGAGTACTATAGGTAAGCCGGTATTGCTGCTGGTCTGCCGCAAGAACAATCTGACGGTAATTAACAAAATAGCCCAACAGCGAAGACACCAGCAAAACAGCAAAAGAACCGTAAGCATAGCCCAATGGCACCTGCGCCTTGGCAAAAATCCAAGGGAAAAAAAACATCAATACGCAAGCTCCAGCCAAGACCATATAAGCGACCCGCCGGTAGAGCCAACCCTGGATGGAAACAATTTCGTTGACGACTTGACGATTGCCCTCAAACAAGGGCTTATACAAATTATATGCCACTGCACTGCCAATGCCCAACTCAGCCAAGTTGAGAAACCCTAACAGATTCTGAGCCGTAGTGTTCAAGCCTAACACTTCGCTTCCCAAATAATCCAAAAAGATTTTACGGGAAAAGAACTGCAGCAGCAGGTTGAGGAAATAGAACAAGAGGGCAACCCAGGCATTCCGCAAGCTTTTGGCTGTCCGTGAATTGACAGGCATAAACAACTAACAGGATTTTATTACAACAGAGCCGAGTACGGACGAAATCGTCTCAATACCAGACTACTGAAACAGAATCTTTTCAGCCGGAATATATCACCGGACAAAACGAAATAGGGCCAATCCATCCAACTGAATTTTGTGAACGACATGTATAAAGCCTCCCATATTTTGATATTGTCCGTTTCTTTCCGTACCCTTCTGAGCACTTTCAGGTCAATATTTTCTCTCAGCAGTTTCATAGTTTCAGGACTCAGGTTCCTTTCCAGAAACAACCAGCGGGCTTTTTTTGTACTATCTGCCTGCACCTGATTTTCCGACCGTGTAATTTGTGTTGCAGAAAATCTATACATCAACAATTTTTCCGGAATATTATAAAAATCACCATAAGGAGCCAGATCCATCCAAAACTTATAATCCTCTGCACAAGGATAATCTGCATCATAACGAAGATGATATTTATCCAATATACTTTTACGCATCATAACAGCCGAATGTGCAAAACCTATTACTATAATCAAAATTTTCCGGAAAACATCCGGAGATGAAAAACATATATAACCGGCTCTAGCACGCTTTACTCTTTTTGGATCCCCAAAGAAACTAATATCCGTTCCACAAACAATAATATTCGGCGATTTTTCCATCACCTCCACCTGCTTTTCAAACCGTGTAGGCAATGAAATGTCATCCGCATCCATGCGGGCAATGTATTTACCCCGACATAAGTCAATGCCTCGGTTCAGCGTATAGACCAAGCCCTGATTGCCCTCGTTCTCGTAGTAACGAATTCGGTCATCGCGAACAGAGAGGATACGCTCACGTGTTGCATCTGTGGAACCATCGTTGATAACTACCAGTTCAAAGTGGGTATAAGTCTGAGCCAAAATGCTCTGGATAGCCTCAACAACAGTATCTTGTGCATTGTAAACCGGCAACAGGACACTGACTAAAGGCTTGTCATTTCTCGTTTCCGTATCCATATCCATAACCGTATTTTTTACCATAGCCGTATTTGCTATACTTTCCATAGCTATAATAATATCCGTTCTTACGCTTACTCATATCAATGCCATTGATAAGTACACACAGATTGGGCAGTTTCTTTTCCTGCTCTAACTCATTTATCAATTCGAAATCGTTTTTATGGGTATAACCGGCACGACATACGTACACACTCAAATCCGCTACACGGGCTATCAAACGAGTATCGGTTACCATGCCAATAGGAGCAGTATCAAGAATAACATAATCGAAATGTTGCTTCAAAAGGTCTATGGCTTGCTCTAACGATTTCCGAGCAACCAATTCGGTAGGATTGGGCGGAACAGCACCGCTCGGCAAGACATAGAGATTGGGCGAAACTGCCGTAGGCTGGCAAAGCGAAAGTAAATCGACCGATGAAGGAGAAGCCAAGAATTGAGTCATACCCGGAAGCTTACCCGAAAGACCGAAAATGTGATTCAGTTTCGGTTTGCGGATATCCATACCTACCACAACCGTCCGGCGGTCCATAAAAGCGAAACTGACAGCAAGGTTAGCGGCATTGAAACTCTTGCCTTCCCCCTGAACAGTAGATGTAAACAGAATCACTTTCTGCCCTTCCTGCAACATATACTGAATATTGGTCCGCACATTGCGGAACACTTCTTCCATCAAACCGTTCTCATTTTCCTTGATAACGACCGAATCAGTCTTCACATTATCAACTAACGGCACATCACCGATGACAGATACATTGGTAATCCGTTCCACATCCACACGGCTTTCTATCTTAAACCGTAACAAACGAACCAAATAAATACCCATAATAGGGAAAAACAATCCTAAAACTAAAGCTACAAAATAAATATTCAATGTATTCGGAGCCACCAAACCGCTTCGACGAGGTTCTTCGATGATACGTCCGTTATTGGCTGTAGCCGCTAGAGTTATGGCGTTTTCCTCACGTTTCTGCAACAACATCAGGTAAAGATTCGCCTTGATTTCCTGCTGGCGGGTAATACTGATAAGCTCCCGTTCCTGTTGCGGCGCACGGTTGATACGGCTTTGATACTTACCAGCTTGAAGGTCAAGGCTATTACGGGTAATCTGTAATCCTTTTTCTACATTTTCTACGGTCGTAAGTACCGTGTTTCGGGTAACCGCTATCGATGCGTCCAGATTAATCAGCATCGGATTATTTTCGTTAGAGCTACGAAGCAAACGTTTCCGTTCAACCAATAATTCATTGTACTGGGCTATCACATTCACCAACGCTCCGTCGGCCAACCCGACATTGGCTGGAATCACTTCGTAACGATTTTTAGGGTCATCAATATAGCTACGCAAAAAAGCGATAAGACGCAACTGATTGGTATTCTCGGCACGCTGTTTATCATATTCCGAACTTTCCTGCAACGCTAACTGGGCATCCGCACTCAGGTCTGTCAGTCCAGCCCGTTGCTTGTATTCAGCCAACTCACTTTCAGTAGAGCCTAACTCGGCATTAATGATGCGAATACGCTCATCAATAAATTGTGCCGTACGGGTAGCCACCTGATTCTTGTCTTCATTCGCCTCGTTATTATATTGGGTAACAAGCATACGGAGGAAATCTACCCCCCTACGTACACTGACATCTTCACAAGTCAACTTGACAATTGAAGTAAAATCCCCTACCGGCTCAGCCGTTAAATGCATTTTATACTTGTCTGCCGCAACAGAAGGTGATTCGATTGTAGCCGATAAAAACAAGGGGGAATTCAATCGCTTAGACACCGAATCTGTTCTCCACGAAAGATTCAGCGTACCTACAGGAGTAATAAATACGGCAGGCAACTTATCAAACGACTTTTCTAAAGAACAGGTTTCCTTACCTATCTGATAATGAAGTGCTGCATTCACTTTCCCTTGAGGCAAACACTCCATCTGTATCTGCAAAGCAGAAGGCAATCGGTCGGCTTCTTCAGGTGCCATCCAAACCTGTATAGGAGACGTTTGATACATTACCGGATCATAACCAAAACCTCCGTCTTCCGCATAATCGATATACAGCCCCAACGTAGTTACCACCTTTTTTATCAAGGTATATGACTGCAAAATCTCTAATTCATTTTCGAAATCGTTTGCTACAGAAAAAGAGCCAAAATCCTGAATAGAAGAAGCGAATGCAGAAGAACCCGATTTCGAATGATCGGCCTGCTTAATCAAAACCGTAGAACTTACACTATATACCGGCTCACAATAACGGAGGTAAATATACGCCCCCACGATAAAACAAACCAAAACTCCTACGATAACGGGCCAATAAAGAAGGTATTCGAAAAATATGGCTTTATAATCTACGCGTTTCCCTTCTTCTTGGTAAAAATCACTATATATATTTTCTTTCATAAGCAACTGTTTCTAAACAATTTCATGAGCTTTACAAAAGTATCGGTATTAATTAGTAATCACCATAATCAACGAGACAACTGTAGTAACCAAACTCAACATCGTAATCCATGCCGATGCATTTCCGGTAAATGTATTCGAATGGACTTTCGCCGGAGTAGGTTTCACATAAACCACATCATTTTGCTGCAGATAATAATAAGGAGAAAGGGCAATATTTGCTTCGGTCAAGTCCAGATGAATTACTTTACGCCTGCCTTGACCGTCTTCCCGAAGCAAATGAACGTCTTTACGGTCAGAAAAAAGCGTCATATCACCAGCTTCTGCCAAAGCCTGGAATATGGTAATCTTCTCATCATCCACCCGGTAAGTACCAGGACGGGCCACTTCCCCCAATACACTTACCTTATAGCTGGAAGAACGCACCGTAACATTGGGCACCTCATTCAGGTAAGCCTGCAATTTCTCACGAATGACCGCTTCACATTCACGAGTACTGAGTCCTGCTACGGATATCATACCTAATACCGGGAAATCAATATACCCTTCATTATCGACCAAATAGTCTAGTAACTTCGCATTATCCATCCCCTGTCCAATACCATTCTGCCCTTTAGTCATTCCGATTTTACGATAGAAAGGGGCTGATGCTTCGGGAGTTGTAGTACTTACTGTAATGGTCAACTCATCTTTAGGCATAATCCGATACTCGAAAAGAGAATATTTTTGCTTGACCGTATCAAGTATTTCGTCATTGCGTAAATACACCGAATCTTGATAAGAAGCACAATTACTCAACAACAAAATGACAAAAAGTAAAAACACATGTTTGATGAAATTCATAACTTATGATATTTATAATTTAAAGAAGATTCATTCATTCTTCAAAAATAAGAAAGGATAACAAACAGACAAATCCTGCCTCTCTGATACAATGCGTTGCTTTACATCAGCCGGTACTTCCAGATTTTCTGTCAATGCAGCTAATATCCGGTTAGCCTCCTGACATACAGACCAAATATCTTTTAATCGGCCCAGCTGAGAATTTGCATAATCAGAATGGAAATACAAACCTATCGTTTTCAGTATCAAACAGGCTACATCCATGGCATCCATATAATTTCCAGCATTCATCCAACGGTATGCTTCTGCTATCCAGCGATGAAGTCCATTTGCCATTACTATTACATCCAATTGGTTTTCAGGCTGGAAAAAATATTGCTTTATATTTTCACGCCAACAATCTGATGCATTTGCGGAGGAAGAAACGCTCATATTCTGTTCCTTCCTCCGCAACTGGGCATAAGTCTCTATATTCTCGAATGTCTCTTTATGGATACCACTGATAGCTACGGTAATATCGCCTACAGAAGTAACCAGGCACTTGTCGCGCGATATGCGGACTATATATCCTTCGAAACCGCTCAGAACTCCCGATGTAACCCGGACCAACGGATGACCTGTAGAATAATAACTTAAAGCATGAGGCATAAAACGGATACGGTTCTCATCCATTTGAGATACCTGAATGAAAGCCTGCATGACACGGTCGGGAATGACTGCCGTCCGATGAGTAGAACAATCGTTCATCAGATAAAGAGCCGGATCGATTTCGTGCAACATACGTTGGATGTCACAATTGTCGCCTTGTACAAAAAGCAAGCCTGAAATGGTAGGACGTTCTTCCTTTTTTACACGATTCTTGACTTGCTTATACACAATGCTCTTGTGTATAAACGTGTTAAACCTTTCTTTCAACTTTTCGTTCACCCGTTCCACCTTGGTATGATGAACAAAAAGATAGCACCATGTAACGATTGTACCGTTTGCTGAAGGCATAAATTCTCCCTTCCGGATTGACAGGTCGGTCTTCAATCCGTTCTCTACTTGCCCCTGGCATTAGAAAGAGTATCTGAACTATACAGTGACATCGATACCTCTATCTAAATATGTTCTGATTGGCATCCTCCTTCAAGCTCGAAAGAGGATGATTCCTTACTTCCGATGAACCCAAACAAAACTTTACACATAATAATATCTCTAATTTTATCTGTCTCTTAACAAGAGACGGACATTCATACCATTATAATATATAAATAAGGTATATAATATAAAAAGGTGTATTTTTTATCGGGCGGATTTCTATTTGCTTTTTTTATTCTACATATAAAATTAAATTACCAAAAATTCGTTATTTCATATCTTTTGTTTACATTTGCAGGCACAATCCGTCTCTTGTTAAGAGAACGGACATCCACTGAGCAGATGCCCTGCTACAAATCCCTTAATATTAACCGGTTTGCATGGTCAATAACTGCATTGTCCAACGAAGCCAAATAAATTTGCGTTGTGTTTTCAGAACTATGTCCCATCCCTTCACTGATTACAGCAAGAGGAATATGCTTGCTTTTGGCAACACTTGCCCAAGAATGGCGGGCTACGTACATGGTAAGCCTGATGGGAAGGCACGCCTGTAAAGAAACCTTTTTCAGATTATGATTTACCGCATGAAGCGCATTTTGATACTGTTTTCGCTCGTTTGCCTTTTCCTTGATTATCGGCAAAAGATAATCTGAATATGGCAAAGTATACTTGTCTACAATTTCCTGCATACATCTTTCCCATTTGATGAAAAGCAGTTGCCCGGTTTTCCGCCGCCGATATGTCAAGACACCATTCTGCAAATCTTTCTTTTTCAGATAAGCAATATCGACAAAAGACATGCCACGCGTATAAAAGCTAAACAAAAACATATCGCGGGCAAAATCCAAAGACGGATGAAGTGACAAATCCAATTGTTTGATACATTTTATAAACTTCAAAGGCAATGCACGCTTCAAAGTCTTTTCCACTCCCGTATAAACATACCGGAAAGGATAACACTGCCTGGCCAGCCCTTTCGCTACAGCCCGGTTATAAGTGGCACGCAAAATACGCATATAGAAAGAAACAGTATTCAATGATAATCCCCTGCCTTTTAAATGGCTTTCATACAACTCCATCAAATCCGAATCGATTTCATCCAGCCGGATATCGACTCCTTTCCTGAAACACATAAAATTACGGTATGCCATCGTATATGTTTCCGAAGTGCGTACCTTGCCCAACTCTTTCAGATGCACGATGACCTCTTCCATAAATCTTTCAAAAGAACCGGCGTATTCCCAAGCACGAAACCGAACCAGCACATCATCGGTAGTATAAATGCCTTGCCGGTCAAGACTGGCCACAATCTGAAACAACTGCTCCCGGTCTGTCTTTATACGACGGGCAACAGCCAACAACAACCTTCTTCTGGCTGAATCTGCCTTTTCCAACACCACCATTTCCGCCAGTTCATCCCACTCGGAAATCCACACCTTATAACCACTATCTATCTGACGGACGATACGATTATGAATCACTTGATACACCAGACTGCCTTCCATACCTTTCCCAGAAACCATAAGTTTGATTTTAATTGATGTCATTTGCTTTAACTTTAAAGTTACTTCTTAAATAAAACAGAATAAACGTACCACTATCTTGATTCAAAAATAGTTTCTTACTCAAATCTGTACGTTTCTTGCAATTATTTCATAGATTTTACCTAATTTTGTCCAGATAAACTTACGAAATCATTAGCATGTCTGAAACCAACTACATATCCATCAAAGGCGCCAGGGTGAATAACCTGAAAAACATCGACGTTAACATTCCGCGCAACAAGCTGGTAGTCATTACCGGTTTGTCGGGGTCGGGCAAGTCCTCACTTGCCTTCGACACGTTATATGCCGAAGGACAACGCCGTTACGTGGAAAGCCTTTCTGCATACGCCCGCCAATTCTTAGGGCGGATGAGCAAACCGGAATGTGATTTTATCAAAGGTATTCCTCCCGCCATTGCCATCGAACAGAAAGTCATCAGCCGCAACCCGCGCTCTACAGTAGGGACCTCTACTGAGATTTATGAATACTTACGCTTGCTTTTTGCCCGCATCGGAAAAACCTATTCGCCCATAAGCGGACAACTGGTGAAAAAGGATAGTCCAGAAGATATCGTGAACTGTATGCTCTCGTATCCTCAGGGTACACGCTATACAGTACTTACCCCCATTCTTCCCCGAGAAGGGCGCAATATGGCAGAGCAAATAGAGACGGATATGAAAGAAGGATTCACCCGTCTGGAAGTGAACGGAAAGACCATACGTATCGAAGAATACCAGTATAATCCCAAAGATACGGTTTACCTGCTGGTAGACCGTATGAGCTGTGACAACAGCAAAGATGCCATCAGCCGCCTGACCGACTCTGCCGAAACGGCTATGTACGAAGGCGACGGTGCATGCTTGCTCCGTTTTTATCAACCCGACGGTTCGACCAGCCTGTACCGCTTCAGTACCAAATTCGAAGCAGACGGCATCAAGTTTGAGGAACCAAGTGACCAGATGTTTTCTTTCAACTCTCCACTAGGGGCCTGTCCGACATGCGAAGGGTTCGGTAAAATCATTGGAATTGATGAACGCCTGGTCATTCCCAACCGCTCATTGAGCGTATATGATGGAGCTGTGATGTGCTGGCGAGGGGAAAAAATGAGTGAATGGCTGCAAGCATTCTTACGGGAAGCCCCAGAACACGATTTTCCCATATTTGCTCCCTACTATGAACTGACTCAAGCACAGAAAGACTATCTGTGGCATGGTCCGCGGGACAAAGTATGCATTGACTCTTTCTTCAGCATGCTGGAAGAGAATCAATACAAAATCCAATACCGCGTAATGCTTGCCCGCTATCGGGGAAAAACCACTTGCCCCGAATGCCACGGAAGCCGACTGAAGAAAGAAGCCCTTTACGTAAAAGTAGGAGGATATAACATTGCCGATCTAGTGGAAATGCCTGTCAGCAAGCTGAAAGAATTCTTCCGGAACCTGAAGCTAAACGAACACGATACACAGATAGCCAAAAGACTGTTGAGCGAAATCAACAGCCGCCTGACATTTCTGGAAGACGTAGGACTAGGCTATCTCACTTTAAACCGCCTGAGCAACTCGCTTTCGGGAGGAGAAAGCCAGCGTATCAACCTTGCCACTTCGCTAGGAAGCAGTCTGGTAGGCTCGCTCTATATCCTAGACGAACCAAGTATCGGACTACACAGCCGTGACACAGCAAAGCTGATTAAAGTGTTACGCCAACTCCAACAATTAGGCAACACCGTAGTGGTCGTAGAACACGATGAAGAAATCATCCGTGCAGCCGACTATATCATCGACATAGGTCCGAAAGCCGGACGGCTGGGAGGCGAAATCGTTTATTCAGGTGACCTGAAAGACCTGAAACGTGGAAGCAAAAGTTATACCGTAAGGTATCTGTTGGGTGAAGAAACCATCGAACGCCCCTTGCAACATCGCGCCTGGAACAATTACATCGAAATAAAAGGAGCACGTGAAAATAACCTGAAAGGGATTGATGTCCGTTTTCCGCTCAATGTCATGACGGTAGTAACAGGGGTCAGCGGTTCTGGTAAAAGTACGCTAGTGCGCGACATTTTCTATAAAGCCTTGAAACGGGAATACAGTGAAATAAGCGAACGCCCTGGCGAATTCGTATCATTGGAGGGTGACACATCAATGGTCAACGACATAGAATTTGTAGACCAGAACCCTATAGGCAAATCATCGCGCAGCAATCCTGTCACCTATGTGAAGGCATACGATGAAATACGAAAACTATTTGCCGACCAACCTCTTGCCAAGCAAATGGGATATACAGCCGGTTACTTCTCCTTCAATACTGACGGCGGACGCTGCGAGGAATGTAAAGGTGAAGGTACCGTCACCGTCGAAATGCAGTTTATGGCTGATTTGGTATTGGAATGCGAATCATGTCACGGAAAAAGATTCAAAAAAGAAATACTGGAAGTATATTATGAAGGAAAGAATATCTATGAGGTGCTGGAAATGACAGTCAACCAAGCCATTGAATTCTTTGATACACACGGACAAAAAAAGATTGTCAAGAAACTGCTTCCTCTTCAGGATGTAGGACTCGGATACATCAAATTGGGACAATCTTCCTCCACATTATCCGGAGGAGAGAACCAGCGTGTAAAACTTGCTTATTTCTTAAGCATAGAAAAATCGCAACCCACCATTTTCGTATTTGACGAGCCTACTACCGGACTGCATTTTCACGACATCAAGAAATTACTGGAAGCTTTTGACGCACTGATAGAACGAGGACACACCGTGGTTATCATCGAACACAACATGGATGTAATCAAATGTGCCGACTATATCATCGACCTGGGACCGGAAGGAGGAGAACAGGGAGGAAACATTGTAGTATGCGGTACACCAGAAGAAGTGGCGGCATGCGGGGCTTCATATACGGGACAATTCTTGAAAGAGAAACTACTCAATGAAAAATAAGAACCAAAGAATGAGGCTGTACGACACATTCCTTTATTCTTCATTTTTCATTAACAACAACAAAGGGTTAGTGTAATATTTAATGCTATTTGAAAACATGAAAAACAAAATGAAACAATGGGTGTGCATGGCAACATTTATCGCCGCACTTCCCATAATGGGACAAAAATATCCTTATCAGGACCAGACATTAACAGCCGAACAACGGGCAACCGATCTTGTCACCCGGCTGACACTGGAAGAGAAAGTCGCTTTGATGCAAAATGCCTCACCCGCCATTCCGCGCTTGGGCATTAAGGCTTATGACTGGTGGAATGAAGCTTTACATGGAGTGGGACGGGCAGGCACAGCCACCGTTTTTCCTCAAGCCATCGGCATGGCAGCTTCATTTGACGACAATCTGTTATACCAAGTCTTTACTGCCATATCGGAGGAAGCGCGGGCCAAATATGTAAAAGCACGAGAACAGGGAGAGCTGAAACGTTACCAAGGATTGACTTTTTGGACTCCAAACGTCAACATATTCAGAGACCCACGCTGGGGACGCGGACAAGAAACTTATGGAGAAGACCCTTATCTTACTTCACAAATGGGAATGGCTGTAGTGAGAGGCTTACAGGGTCCTGAAAACGCAAAATATAACAAGCTGCACGCCTGTGCCAAACACTTTGCCGTACATTCCGGACCAGAATGGAACCGGCATGAATTCAATGCAGAAAACATATCCCCGCGCGACTTATGGGAAACATATCTGCCCGCTTTCAAAGATTTGGTACAAAAAGCCCATGTCAAAGAGGTGATGTGTGCCTATAACCGGTTGGAAGGCGAACCCTGCTGCGGAAACAACCGTCTGCTAACCCAAATTCTACGGAATGAATGGGGATACCAGGGAATCATTGTATCCGACTGTGGAGCCATCAGCGACTTTTGGCGCAAAGGCGACCATGAAACACATCCCGATAAAGCACATGCCAGTGCTGGAGCCGTATTAAGTGGCACAGACCTGGAATGTGGGAACAATTATGCCTCTTTACCTGATGCCGTCCGTTCCGGCCTCATCAGTGAAGAACAGATAAATACTTCTGTAAAACGCTTGCTGAAAGCCCGTTTCGAATTGGGAGAAATGGACCAGAATGTATGTTGGGACAGTATTCCTTATTCGGTTGTCGACAGTGAAAAGCACAAAGCATTGGCCTTACAAATGGCACGTGAAAGCCTTGTATTGCTCCAAAACCGGAATAATGTCTTACCTTTAAAAAAAGACTTGAAAATTGCCCTTATCGGTCCCAATGCAGCAGATTCAGTCATGCACTGGGGCAATTACAACGGTTACCCTTCCCATACAGAGACCTTATATGAAGCAATGAAGAAACGTCTTCCCGCTGAACAACTGATTTACGATGCCGGCTGCGACCGTACAACTTCTGTTACACTGGAAAGCGTATTCAGCCAATGCTCCCTACAAGGAAAACAAGGATTCAAATCTACTTATTGGAACAACATCCGACAGGAAGGAACTCCTGCGGCAATAGTACAAACCACTACTCCGTTCCATTTTACGACTTTAGGTGCAACTGTATTTGCACCGGGAGTAAACATTACCGATTTTTCGGCACGCTATGAATCCGTATTCACAGCAGACAAGACAGAAAATATAGGTTTTCATTTCCAGACACAAGGCATCATACGCTTGTCGGTCAACGGCAAAGAAGTAGCCTCAGGCAAATATCTTCAAAATAATGCCAATCTTTATACCCTAAAAGCTGAAGCAGGAAAATCATACGATATCCGAATTGATTTCATCTTCAACAGCAAAGACCGTGCGGCTCAGCTGGATTTCGATATGGGACGAAATATCCCTGTAAACCTGCAGGCATCAGTAGAAAAAGTGAAAAATGCCGATGTAATTGTCTTTGCCGGTGGTATCTCTCCCACTTTGGAAGGAGAAGAAATGCCGGTCAATGTAGAAGGTTTCAAAGGTGGAGACCGTACCACCATCGAACTGCCTGCCATCCAAAGACAAATGATCCGAGAATTGAAAAAGCTTGGCAAACCTATTGTTTTCATCAATTTTTCAGGCTCTGCAATGGGGCTTGCTCCTGAAAGTGAAATCTGTGACGGTATCCTTCAGGCTTGGTATCCAGGACAAGCCGGAGGAACAGCCATCGCCGATGTCCTGCTAGGCGAATATAACCCTTCGGGCAAATTACCGATAACGTTCTATACCCGTACAGAGCAACTGCCCGACTTCGAAGATTATTCGATGAAAGGACGTACCTACCGTTATATGACCGAAGCTCCGTTGTTTTGTTTCGGACATGGACTTAGCTATACTCAGTTCGTTTATGGGAAAGCACGGATAAGCAGTCCGACATTCAGCAAAGGCAATACTTTGACACTGACTGTCCCTGTCACCAACAATGGGAATAAAGACGGAGAAGAAGTGGTACAAATATACCTGCGCCGTCCGGGAGACACCGATGCTCCTTCGCATACCCTACGCGCATTTCAACGTGTATATATTCCGAAAGGTGAAACCAAAGAAGTTGTCTTGACGCTTTCAGATGACAATTTCTTATGGTTCGATACTCAAACCAATGCGATGAATCTGATAGAAGGAAATTACGAACTTCTATATGGAGGAACATCGGACATCGACTCTCTGCACAAGATTCAGGTTAAAGTTTTATAACAACTCAAATGAACAGATGACAGCCAGCGGAGGAAAGTAATTTCCAATGCACACAATCCACTGGCTATCATTCATTATGACTATCATTTATACTTATGCTAAAAAAGATTCTATATACCGGTTTGTTTTACTGTTTTGTTGTAGCGGAAGCTTTTGCGCAAATTTCCGTTCTCTATTCAACTGATAATCAAATATCGAGTAGCCTTATCAACGACATCTATCAAGACAGAAGCGGGTTTATTTGGATATCAACAGAATATGGACTCAACCGTTTTGACGGAAACAAATTCAACACCTACAGACATCAGGACAATGATACTACCTCGCTAAATAATGACTACGTGCATCTGACTTTCGAAGACAGCAAAGGAAATATCTGGGTAGGCACTATGGGAGGACTGGTAAAATACAACCGGAACACCGATTCTTTCACAAACATACCGCTATATAAAGAAGAACGACAGATTTATACAGATGTAACCCACATCATCGAAGACCGAGAAGGCACTTTATGGGCATCGACTTCAGGAGAAGGTTTATTCCGTATTCATCCCGAAAAAGAACAGGGAGAATGCATCATGGCCATCAACCAATTAGGATTCCGGCATCTGAGCACAATACTGGATGACGGGAAAGGCAACTTATGGATTGGCGCAGAAAATGATGGACTTATCTGTTACAATATAATCAAAGAAACCATAAAGACATTCAAGACTCCTCTTATCAGCGAAAATAATATATCCAGCCTGGCTAAAGACCCGTACGGAAATATTTATATCGGCACTCTGACCGGCGGACTGAATATTTATAACAACTCGACCCGGAAATTCAGACAAATTCCCTATCAAGACAGATACAACCTGCCCGTAAAAGCTCTGACTTATGCCAACGGACAACTTTATATCGGTACTGATGGAGAAGGACTGAAAGTATATACGACGGAAAAACATGAAATAACAGACAAAGAATTAGAGGATACACAGTTCAATCTGAAAAACAAAAAGATACATACCATCCTTTTTGACCGTAACAATGACCTATGGTTAGGATTATTCCAGCAGGGAGTAGCTTTCATCCCGATGAGACATAATCCATTCCAATACCATGGATTCAAATCCATGCACGGAAGTCCTTTCGGCAAACAATGCGTCATGTCGATATTCCAAGACAATAAAAAGAATTTGCTTGTCGGGACCGACAACGACGGACTATACATCCTGGACAACCATTTTCATACGCTCCAACACCTGACACCGGACAAAGGACCGCATAGCGTAGCAAATACCATACTGAGCATATTCCAAGACTCGGACAATACGATATGGTTAGGCTCCTATACAAAAGGCGTTGCCCAACTAAATCCAAGCATGAATTCATGCACTTTCATACCCGAACTATATAACGAGCGGGTATTTGCCATTACCGAAGACCACGACCGGCACCTGTACTTCAGTTCATACGGCAACGGACTGTTTGTCTATCATAAAGAAACAAAACAGTTCACACAGTACAAGTCAACAGAAAAGAGTACATCTGCACATAGTTATGACGAATTGCCAAACAATTGGATTAACAGCCTCTATTGCGACAGTGAAGGACTGGTTTGGATTGGACACTTCAAAGGAGTGACTTGTTTCAACCCTAAAACTAAAAGTTTCATAAACTTCACACAAAAGAACTATATCCTGCAAGGATGTATCGGATATACCCTTACAGAAGACCATATGGGAAACATTTGGGCAGGTACCTCAAAGGGACTGTACAAATTCGATAAAAAAAACAAAAAACTGAAACGTTATTCCCAACAAGAAGGACTCAGCAACAACATCATATGCGGCATTTGCGAAGATAAACTGGGAAATATATGGGTAAGTACATTCAACGGCATCAACCGGCTTGACCAAAAAACGCAAACTTTTACAGTCTATCACTCTGGAGACGGACTGCAAGGCAACGAATTTACACGAGGCTCTTATTTCCACTCATCCGATGGTACCATCCATTTTGGCGGTATCAACGGAATCACCAGTTTCGTACCTGAACAAATCATCAACGAGCGTACTGTTCCACCCGTAGTCATCACAGATTTCAAGGTGTCCGGACAGTCTGTCAACACCAACACCTTATCGGGAGGACACCCCATCATCAATACTGCTGTAACGGATGCCAACCGTTTCAAGTTGAACTATACCGACAATACGTTCAGCATTTCGTTCTCTACCTTACAATTTGCACAGGCGGGACAGGTTATTTACAAATACCGCATCCATGAGCTGGATAAAGAATGGCAAACGACTGCACCCGGAACCAACTTTGTCACCTACAACAACTTGGCTTCCGGGAAATATACCTTCGAAGTCTATGCCATCGACCATGGATACCATTCGAACATAAAGACAATAAGCATTCTCATCACACCTCCCTGGTTCCAGTCATGGTGGGCATACTTGTTATATAGTGCATTGATTGTACTTATCGTGCTTGCCTTTATCGGCTATGCCCGCACACAGCTCAAACAACGGAAAGAAATGGTAGAACGCAAACATACAGAAGAAATCAATGAAGCCAAACTACAGTTCTTTATCAATATCTCACACGAAATACGCACACCGCTTACACTCATCATCAATCCGATGGAAAAGTTAATAGCCAACTGTGACAATCCGGAGTTAAATAAAACCTATTTAATGATCTATCGTAACTCGATACGCATCTTGCGGCTGATAAACCAACTGATGGACATACGCAAAATAGATAAAGGACAAATGAGTCTGAAATTCCGCGAAACAGACCTCGTCGGCTTCATCAATGATGTCGTCAACACATTCGGCTATCTGGCACAAAACAAACACATCACATTTACCTTTCATCATAACGATGAACGGCTTAAAGCATGGATAGATCTGAACAACTTCGACAAAGTACTGATGAATCTACTTTCAAATGCCTTCAAATATACTCCCGAAGGAGGAAGTGTAGACATTACCCTCACCGTAGGAGAAGATGCAGCTGCACCTGCTCCTCTAAAAAAATACATTGAGATAACAGTTTCTGATACAGGCATAGGATTGGATGATGCACAAATAGAACGTATCTTCGAACGGTTCTATCAGATAAACAATGACATTACCCGCAATCAGGCAGGTACTGGCGTAGGACTTCATCTGACCCGTTCGCTCGTAGAACTTCACCATGGAACTATCACTGCCTGCAATCGCACTGATTGCCAGGGCAGCAAGTTCATCGTACGCATTCCTCAAGGCAGTAATCATTTGAAGATGGAAGAACTGGATATCTCGCACAACAATCTTAATCTGAAAACCTTCAAACAGAACAAAGAAAAACAATATATCGGAAAGAATGACTCTGAAACATCTGAACCAGAAGCAGGAACAAAGAAAGCGAAAACGAAATGCAATCTTCACGTTCTAATAGTTGATGATGAAAAAGAAATACGCGAATATCTATGCAACGAATTGTCTGACGAATACAAAGTAGATACGTGCAGCAACGGATCCGAAGCATACGATTTCTTGCTAAACCATCCGGTAGACCTGCTCATCAGCGATGTAATGATGCCCGAAATGGATGGTATCACATTGTGCAAAAAGGTACGGTCGAATACGAATATCAACCACATCCCTATCATTCTGCTTACAGCCAAAGGAAGGAATGAAGAACAAGCGGAAGGCATCGAAACCGGAGCTGACAGCTACATCGTCAAACCTTTCAGCATCGAAGTGTTGCGGAGCACCATTACCAATCTGATAGAAACACGACGTTTACTGAAAAACAAATTCAGCGGAGCTCAAGAACAAAATGACAAGATGCAGGAAGTAAAAGTTCCATCATCCGATGAAATGCTGATGAGCCGCATTATGAAAATCATTAACGACAACTTAGCAGAGCCATCACTCAGCGTAGAAATGCTTGCCAACAGCATTGGTTTAAGCCGTGTCCATCTGTATCGGAAACTGAAAGAACTTACCAATCTTTCTACACGCGATTTCATTCGCAACATCCGTATGCAGCAGGCAGCCAAATTGCTGAAAGAGAAGAAACTGTCTATCTCGGATGTTGCCTATGCTGTAGGTTATAGCAACTTGTCTCATTTCTCGAATACTTTTAAAGATTTGTTTGGACAAACACCTAAAGAGTACATGCAGGCATTCCGTGATTTACCAGCAGAAGAGGAAGAAGAAAATGTAGACAACGAACTTTCAGAACCAGACGAAACCCAATCCGAACAGCCACAAAATGAACCGGATGAAAATGAAAATGATAAAAATAATGAAACATCATCTCAAAGCCAGACAGCCACACCAGAAGAAAGTGCATGACGCGATAACTAAGTCGGATACTCCATGAAAAGAATTGATACTGTTTTTTCATAGTTTCCATGCAAGCAAAGCAAAATTTGTGTTATCTTTGTCCACATAGAAAAAAGTTAATCGTATGACGAAGAAAATATTGTTGCTGGGTTCCGGCGAATTAGGAAAAGAGTTTGTGATTGCTGCCCAACGTTTGGGACAGTACATCATTGCGTGTGATTCGTATGCAGGAGCTCCTGCCATGCAGGTGGCAGATGCTTGTGAAGTATTCAATATGCTGGATGGCGATGCGCTCGACCGTGTAGTTGAAAAATATCATCCGGACATTATTGTGCCTGAGATTGAAGCCATCCGTACCGAACGGTTGTACCATTTGGAGAAAGAAGGCATTCAGGTGGTGCCCAGTGCGCGTGCCGTAAACTTTACGATGAACCGCAAGGCGATACGCGACCTTGCCGCAAAAGAATTAGGATTAAAGACCGCGAAATATTTCTATGCCAAATCATTCGACGAATTGAAGGAAGCGGCAGAAAAAATCGGTTTCCCCTGTGTCATCAAACCCTTGATGTCCTCATCGGGCAAAGGCCAGTCGGTAGCGAAAGGTCCGGAAGACCTGGAACACGCATGGCATTACGGTTGCGAAGGAAGCCGGGGCGATATCAAGGAACTGATAATCGAAGAGTTCATCCAGTTTGACAGTGAAATCACCTTGCTCACGGTGACGCAGAAGAACGGCCCTACCCTGTTCTGCCCGCCTATCGGACATGTACAGAAAGGCGGGGACTACCGCGAGAGCTTCCAGCCTGCACACATCGCTCCCGAACATCTTGCCGAAGCGCAACGCATGGCAGCAAAAGTAACCGAAGCATTGACCGGCTATGGTATTTGGGGAGTAGAGTTTTTCTTGAGTCACGAAAACGGCGTGTACTTCTCCGAACTTTCTCCACGTCCGCACGATACGGGTATGGTAACTTTGGCAAATACCCAGAACCTGAACGAATTTGAATTGCATTTATACGCTGTGCTGGGATTACCTATCCCAGGCATTACACAAGAGCATATCGGTGCCAGTGCCGTCATTCTTTCGCCCATAGCCAGCAAGGAAGCTCCGCGTTATCGGGGTGAAGAACTGGTCTGCTCACAACCCGATACGTACTTACGCATCTTCGGCAAACCGTTTACGAAGCTGAACCGCCGTATGGGCGTAGTGGTTTGCTACGACAAACCGGACGGCGACCTCGATGCCTTGCGCGACAAGTGCAAGTCGCTGGCTGCCAAGGTGGAAGTATATTGATATTGAATCCCCATCATACAAGACAATCTTTTATAGCAACAGAGGCCGGTGCTCGCGCATCAGCCTCTGTTTTCATTCTCAACAGAATGACAAGTAAAAACAAATGATGCTTTCTTTTTTAAGCATAGCTATGTATGCCGCCTAAGATGAAATTGACGCCAAAATAAGTAATCAATACGCTCAAAAACGCGACAACGGCAAACCAGTGAAAGAACATAGGCCGACGGAATGCGGGGAGCGACGAAGCATGCAAGGCTGCCGCATATATAAATAAGGTGATAAGCGCCCAAGTCTCTTTCGGGTCCCATCCCCAATAACGCCCCCATGAAACATTCGCCCACACGGCACCGATGAAAATGCCGAGCGCCAGGCAGAACACCGCCGGATAAAGAATAAGCCGGCTCATGACTTGCAGCCGGACAACG
Organism: Bacteroides sp. An279; assembly: GCF_002159615.1. Taxonomy (NCBI): domain Bacteria; kingdom Pseudomonadati; phylum Bacteroidota; class Bacteroidia; order Bacteroidales; family Bacteroidaceae; genus Bacteroides; species Bacteroides sp. An279. The sequence continues at coordinate 31,556 of NZ_NFJA01000016.1, read as the reverse complement.
GCATCCTGATAATCCTTATGAATATAGCGCAACACAATTGCCATAATGCCGTTCAGCATGATAAATGCGGTAAGCGAATAGGCAATCATAATGGTCACCACATGAAGGCTAAGCAAGGGCGATGCCAATACCGGCATCAGTTGGGTAATAGGCGGATTTGCCTCGCCCAGCATCGCCACCAGCAATGCCAGCCCGCACAGCATATAGCCGAAAGCAATGACGGATTCGGACTTGCGGTAGAAAATAAAAGTGAGCAAGGTGGCGCACAATGCCAGAAACTGCATCGTCTCGTAGCCGTTCGACAGCGGGAGGTGTCCGCTGACGAATCCCCTCAGGCCGATAAGCGACAAGAGATAAACCGCAATGATACCCAATGCGGCAAGCAAAAAGACATTCACACGGGTCTTGCCGCATACCGGACGGTTCATCCGCCGGCAATAGAAAATAAAGGAAAGAATGCCGACGGTAAGGCAAGCCATCGCCAAAGACCGGGTATAGTCCAAACAGTTGTATAGTTTTTCTGCCCGGAAACAGGTGTCGGAGGGAAGCACTTCACCCGCAGTCTTTTGTTGGTATTTCCGTATCTTCCCCGTAAGTTCGAGTATGGCAGCATCGTTTTTCTTCATCACCTGTTCACTCAGCAATCCCAGACTCTTGCGGACGAACAGCCATTGCTCGTCGGGCAAGTCTTGAGGCAAGTCGTCTACGGGAGCGAACCAGCCTGTCCGGTTATGCTCCATCCGGCACGGATAGATTTTCAGGATGCTGCCCGTAGCGGTCATGCTAATCAGGTTGAACTTCTCGTTCGCCTCGTTCCATTCACGTTTGTATTGGGAACTGCCCGTTCCATTCTCTTTCAGCTTATACCCTTCCGTTCCGAAAAAATCGTTCAGGCAGGCATAATCCCCCTCGATACCCAGCCGACGTTGCACTTCCTTGCTTTTAATGCGGATGACAGGCTCGGCTTTCCAGTCATCGTAATAAAAGAACCAGCCCGTAAACACCTGTTCGGCAGTCAGTCCTTTGTAGGTCGTTTTGCCGTAAAGCTTTACGGTAAAGTCTTTCGCCAAGGTCTGCAAGGGACAGATGCGGTCGTGGTAATAGATGTAGAGATTGCCTACCACGGATGCTGCCTCACGGGATAAGTGCTTGGGTTGTCCCGAAGCCATGCCAGCGACGGATGAAAACAGCGCGATACCTAACAGAACGGTTTTATTACGCAACGCGGGATGACGGAGAAGCCGGCGGAACATGCTGTCTTTCTGAAAAAAGAAGCCCAAGACAGAGAGCAGCAATAAAGCATATCCGGTATAGGTAATGCCGATGCCCCACGGGTCGTAAGACACCGCAAGGGTAGTTCCTTGCCCGTCCTTGTCGTATGCCGACTGGTAGAAACGGTAATGGCGATAGGTGAATATCCGGTTCATCGACACTTCTCCCTCTGCCTGCATTCCGTTATCCTCAATTCGGATGCGGCTGGTAAAGTCCATGGGCGCAAAGCTTCCTTTGTAATAGTCGATGCGGAAATCGTGCAGCCGCACATCGAAAGGAAGCGGCTCTTCCTCCGTTCCTGAAGTGACGAAAGCCGAAACAGGCGTATCGTTCATCCGCAAATGGATGCTTCCTTGCTTTCCGCAAAGGCGCGTGGTGAGCGCTCCTGCCAGGATAACCAGAAACGCGATGTGCAGCAGGAACGTAAAAAAATCCCGTTGTATCCTCCGGCTTATCAGGTAAACCAAAGCGCATACCGCCAGGATTCCCCACAGTATGGTAAAGAACGGAGAGCCATAGATAGCCGTCCAAGCCGTACCGGTTCCTTGCAGTTTTTCTACAACGGTGGCGGCCATCATCAGCAAGACGAGCAGTCCTGCGCTCCCGAAAGCAATGCGTTTTATCAGTTTCATTTGTTTTTTATTAGGTGACTAGTTGATTAGGTACTAGTTGACTAGGTACCATGTTTTAAAAAGTCTTTAAAACGAGGTGTTTAATACCTAGTCACCTAGTCCCTAGTACCTAGTCTACTGATTTAAATAGAATCGATGAATTTCACGATGGCGTCACGGTCTTCCTTCGAGAGGTTGCGGAAAGCTTCGATTTGTTCGTAAGCGTCGCTCTCGGTGCTGGTGCCGTGCCACATGATGGCTTCCAGCGTGGTGCGTGCGCGGCAATCGTGCAAGCGGTCGGCATACTCGGCTCCGGTGCAACGCTGGTGCAAGCCGCGTCCCCAAAGCGGAGTGGTGCGGCACCAGCCCGTGCGGATATCGTTCTGCATGTGCAGCTTGTGCTGTATCATGTCGGTATAGGGCCAAATCTTCTGGTGCGGATAACGGGGCAACTGGTTTGCCTTGTCTCCTGTGAAGAAGCGTGCCGGGTCGCGTATCTCGTCATCGCCCGTCGTCCAGCTCGGCTTGTGGCAATACGTACAACCGATTTGTTCGAAGAGTTCCTTGCCTTTCAATACTTCTTCATCGTCTACGTTGCGTGCGGCGGGCACGGCAAGTCCGCGGTGCCATACCATGAGGTCGATGTAGTCTTGGTCGGACACTTCCACATCCAGTTCCTTCGAAGTCAGGTAGTTGTAGATGTTCTGCTGCTCGTCGTACGTGCCGTCCTCGTTCTGGATGTGCCAGTCAGGATGGTTCTTGTCGGGGTCTGCCTGCTCGATGTAGTCACGGAAGCCTGCCTGCACTTCGGGGTCTTCCGAAGAATACTGGGCATACGTACCTGCCGCATCCAGGTAATGGAACCGGCGGTCGCTACGTGTGGCGTTGGTGATGTTCCAGAAAGCGTTGGCTCCGGCTGCATCCTGCAACGGACCACGGCTCAGAGCATACGTATAACGGAAAGGATATTTCGTCCCGTCACCTCCCTGTGCCGTATTGGCATATTGCCCCGTCCAGTCTCCGTTGGCAAAGATGTTGGGGTTCAGCCCGTTCTTCAGATAACCGTCTTTTTCTTCCTGCACGTATTGCGCCTTCAGGTCTTCATCCGAAATGGCATCCAGCAAGCCCGTACCGTAAATGCCGATGGTGGATTCGAGGCGGACTTCGTATGTACCCACATCATACCCCTTGTTGGCTACATAAATGGCACTCTTGGGAATCGTTATTTCCGGATAGCGCAACGAATAGGTCTCACCGTCGGGGAACTTGTTCCCGTTCTGGTCGGTATATTCATGCCAGGTCAGCATAATCTGGCTTTCGTCCAGCGGAGCCTTGAAAGGGGCTACGGCATGGGTCTGCGGCATACCTGCAAGCCAAGAAACGTAGGCATTGGTTGCAGGGTTGTATACAACTAATAAGTAACCGTTGCCTATTGTGTTTGTATTAAAAGAACCGGCAGGTTGGCTTTGTCCGTGTCCGTATCCCGGATGGCAATGCTGGCAAGAGGTGCGGATATAGACAGGTCCCAAACCGTGACGCATACCAGAGAAATTAGATGTATAAGGTTTCTCGAAGAATTGTTCTCCTCGGTTAAAAGAGGCGGTCATGTCGGCATCGCCGTCTACTACAGGAGTCGGGTCTTCGAAAGCGGTAGAAGAAGAATTGAATGTTGTACCCAGTTCTCCACCTGTATAATACCAATCAGGAAGTTCTGACGGTTCTGGATTCGGTGACGGATTGTCTGTTTTCACTTCATCGTCACTACAAGCCGTTATCATGCCTATTGACAAGAATGCAGCTAAATAATAATGTTTTTTCATCATCCAAAAGTAATATAAAGTTAGTAGTATGTTATGTTCAAAAAGCATAGGCATTCTTCCGAAGATGGACACCTATGCCTTTGTGTTAGCACAAAGTGGATTAATGGTTTGCTTGTAGCAAAGCTTTCACTTCGTCGAAGATGTCATTCATTACGTTGCAGGCATCGATTGCGTCTTGGTTAACGGTATCATACTCAGATGCTCCGCACGTATATGCAAACGGTTCACCCATCAACGAAATTTTATCGTATGCATCTTGGATGGCTGCTTTCACACGGTTGTCCAGGTCGGCATCAAGTGTAGCGATATATGTGCTAAGCGTATTCGTTGGCACTTGGATGGTTCCGTCTACCGAAGGAGAACCCTGGTAGGCGTTGCGGATGCTTTGGATATTGCCCAGGAAGTCGCGGATGGAGTTCAGGCTATAAGGCGATTCAATATAGTTCGGGTCGTATTCCATACCTCCCGAAGGAAGTCCTTTACCTGTCGGGTTCCCGATTTTGATATTACCTACTTCGTTTGCGATGTTTTGGATTCCGGCGGTGATGATGTCGTACATCACATCAAGATAGTTTACGTATTCACTGCCTGCGTTGCCTGCATTTTTGATACGTTCACCGAAGTTGATGCCTTTGTCCAATTCGGTATCGGTCAGAATCTGTTGTTTTTCAGCCGTTACATTTTCGGTGCCTGCCCAGCATGCTTCCAATAAGATGCATTGATTACGCAAGTCCGCAGCTAAACCTACTAAATAGTTTAATTCCTCGGTGGTATAATTCAGATTATGAGCTACACTTTCAGAATTAGCAGTAGCATTGCCGTTAGCGTTTGTATTTGTCAATTCGAATAAAAGATATTCGATGGCATGGAATCCTTGTAATGCATATCCTAAATAGTTACCTACGTATACACCTTCATCATCCATTTGTGCCATTTGTGCAGGATTGCTCAACAGGGCATCCATCCCTGTTTTATCAAGCGGCCACGAATCAATGTGTGGGTCTATATAATAGTCTCCGGCGGGACCAAACAACCAAGCTTCACTTTTTTCCCAATAATCACGTGCGGTTTTCCAAGCTTCACCGGCAGCTTCCACATCGGCGGTAGATAACGTTCCATCTGATTTTTTGGTACGAATATCAATACATAGGCTATGCAGTTCCATAGCGGCATCTGCCATTCCTTTGTAAGTAGGTATCACAGTTTGGTCTGTATAATCAGTTATTACATCTTTCAGAGCCTGTTCCTGTGCAGAGAGAGTTCCAGATTCTTCCTGATTAACAGGGTCGTCATCACTACAAGCCGTAACATTCATGCCTACCATGGCAGACAATGCCACGTAAATCGGAAATTTCAAATACTTTTTCATTGTCTTATTTTTAAATTAGTGTTTTGTTTGTATCTTGTTTTTGATTTTACAAATTGAAGAAACCGGAATATGCTACTCCCAATGAGACGGCAGGTTCATTATTAAATTTGCTTTTAAGGATACCCAATGAATATTCCCCCTTCAGTACAATGTCTTTCATCGGATAGTAGTTGACACCGAAAGCGATGCGTTGCCGTCCATATTCTTCATAATCAGTCACTGCATCTTCCGTTTTATACATTGAATCATAATATTCATAACGACCGAAAAGATAGAATTTGCGTCCTTTTTCTTGCTGTTTTTTGCCAAGCCAGCCAAATAAGTCGTAGCCCACTTCTACCCCTGTAGAAATTGCTGATGTAGCTACGGGTCTCTTTTTCGCAGGCGAGTCATTGGAGAAACTTTGGTTATAACGGGTTATCAAAGCAGCATCCGACAAGTGTCCATAATCGAAATTTCCACGTGCCACCCAGTTATGGTCGTTGTAATGAAAATCAAATGAACCGATTAATACTGTTCCCTTTACATTGTCGTATATGGCATTGGTCGCTTTCTTCAGCGTATTGCTGAATGTGTTTCCGGCATATCCGCTTACAGAAAGTCGAAGGCCTTTTACCGAATAATTATCTACACGGACAGCACCAGCCATAGCATTGGCTATCTTGAATTCGTAAGGACTTCCGGCACCGCCTTTTATCCATTCCTTATCATTAAAGCGGTCAGAGTCAAGTCCAGGAAGCAACATAGCTTCATACCGCCAATCTCCTGCACGTCCCCAAATGCTTAATCCGGTTTCATGCCACGTACAAGGCATAATGGTATTTTCACCTTCCGGACGATATACACCAAAGAATTCGGTAGGAAGGTGATGGGCATTCGTAGCACCTACCGGGATGACCATGTGCCCTAATTTAATGTTGAACTCCGGACAGAAAGATTTCTGGATCCAAAATTGTTCGAGGGCAACTTCACCTCCACGTTCCACTTCGGTTTCGTATTCACCTCCTTCATGTTCTTCTATCTCAACGGCACTTTCTGTACCTCCGTGTTCAAATTCGATTTCCATCCCCATTGACCAGCCTTTGCCAAAATCATATCCTAACATCAGGACAACATGTGGCAGGTCAAAACGTCCGTGTTTATCGTCTTTATAATCCTGCGGACTGTCATAGCGCAAATAATTGTCGCTATAAAAGTTCCGGCTATACACCGCCTCACCATAACCGCCGATGGTGAAACGTGATTTCTTCTTTTCTGTCTTGACCGTTTCCGATGCGCTCTCTGCGGTTATGTCCGCATTGCCTTTACTTGTCTGTTCCGCTTCACCTGTAGCGAAAGCGTGCGGGGCAAGCATCGCCAGACAGAGTGAGAATAGGAGTTTCGTTGTTTTCATTTCTCTTTATCTTTTGTTGATTTTTAACTACCGCAAAGGTATGGAGCTTGCTTTATAGCGGCAATACCTACTTTTAGGTAAAAAAAGATGTTAAATACCTACTTATGGGGATAGCAATGCGTATTTTTGCAGGAAATATGACAACAAAGCAAAAGATATGGAAGAATACAGACTCGAAGGCTTGACCATCAAAGAGCATCTGCTCCGGTTGGCAGAGCAAGGGAACAAAAAGTTTACCGAAAGCCTGAATCCGGGCGTGGAACATGTGTTGGGTATCCGTGTGCCCCACTTGCGGAAACTGGCGGCACGCATCGCCAAAAGCGATTGGGAAACGTATCTCGACACCGCCGACACCTATTATATGGAAGAGCGGATGTTGCATGGAATGGTATTGGGCTGCATCCGTCCCGATGCCGACATCGAGGTGTACCTCCACCGAGTGACCCGTTTTGTATGGAACATCAACAGCTGGTCGGTATGCGACACGTTCAAGTTCGGAGGAGGAAAGCGGTTCGTCGAAACGAACAAAGAACGGCTGTGGGAGTACCTGAAGACTTGGATGCAAGCCGAGGGCGAGTATGAAATCCGCTTCGGAGTGGTGATGGCGATGCAGCTCTTCATCGACGAGGAGCACATCGGCGAACTTCTCTCCTTATATAATGCTATCCGTCACGAAGGCTATTACGTACGGATGGGAGTGGCATGGGCACTCTCTGTCTGCTTCGTGAAATTCCCCCAACAGACGATGGCATACCTGCAACAAAATTCGTTGGACAACTTCACTTACAACAAGGCATTACAGAAAATCGTAGAGTCGTACCGGGTAGATGCCGCCACAAAAGACGTGATACGGGGAATGAAGAGGTAATTCGGATACAGTAGGCTGCGTTGCAGGATGCGGCAAACTGCATAATTAAAGCCATTGGATTGCGTAAAAAGTCCCGTGCAGTCAGGACTGCTGTCCCGATAGGTCAGGACTCCAGTCCTAGTAAGCTTAGGACTGCAGTCCTAGCAATATGGGATTGAGGGAGGACTGGGATGTCCCAGACTGGGCAGCCGTTTGACTTTGTAAAAACAGTAATATGTATCCATCTATTCGTGGTGGTACGGACTGTTGTTCAGGATGCTCATCGCACGATATAATTGCTCGACAAAGATGAGACGTATCATCTGGTGCGAAAAAGTCATTTTCGAAAGTGAAAGTTTTTCTTGCGCCGCCTGATAGACGGCAGGCGAGAACCCGTACGGACCTCCGATAATGAACACCAACCGCTTGACGGAATGCATCTTGCGTTCTATCCAAGCGGCAAATTCTGTCGAGCGGAACTCCTTGCCGTGTTCATCAAGCAAGACTGGCACGTCTCCAGGCTGGAGTGCTTTCAGTATCAGTTCGCCCTCCTTTTCTTTTTGCTGGTCGGTACTAAGGCTCTTGGTATTCTTCAGTTCCGGAATCACTTCAATGTCGAACGGAATATAATGCTTTATCCGCTGCACATAATCACCTATGGCGGAAATGTAATGTTTCTCTACTGTCTTTCCTACAACCAATAGTACAAATTTCATAATCTTTAATCGGGTTTTAAACATTTTCTTTTTGCAAAGGTATGAATAAATCCGTACCTTTGCCCCGATTTGATAGTACAATAAAAAAACAGAACGAATATGGACGAGAAAATTGTAAAAGATTTGATTGACCGGCTTATCGACTTGTCGTTTGCCGAAGATATAGGTGATGGCGACCACACTACATTATCGTGCATTCCAGCCGATGCTATGGGAAAATCGAAGCTGCTGATAAAAGAAGAAGGCATACTGGCAGGCATTGAAGTGGCAAAGGAAGTATTCCGCCGTTTCGACCCGACATTGAAAGTGGAAGTGTTCATTCTGGACGGTGCTCATGTGAAACCGGGAGATGTACCCATGATAGTATCGGGAAAAGTGCAGTCGCTTCTGCAAACCGAACGTCTGATGCTGAATATCATGCAACGCATGAGCGGCATCGCTACAATGACCCATAAATACGTAGAGCGTCTGGAAGGCACAAAAACCCGCGTACTGGATACGCGTAAAACTACTCCGGGCATGCGCATTCTGGAAAAGATGGCAGTAAAAATCGGTGGCGGAGTGAATCACCGCATCGGTCTCTTCGATATGATTCTGCTGAAAGACAACCATGTAGATTTCGCCGGAGGAATCGACAAGGCCATTTTGCGTGCAAAAGAATATTGCAAGGAGAAAGGAAAGGATTTGAAGATAGAAATCGAGGTACGGAACTTCGACGAACTGCAACAAGTGCTCGACTTGGGTGGTGTAGACCGCATTATGCTGGATAACTTTACGCCTGCCGACACACGCAAAGCTGTAGAAATGGTAGGAGGACGCTACGAAATCGAATCATCAGGAGGCATCACCTTTGATACTCTTCGTGATTATGCCGAATGTGGTGTCGACTTCATTTCGGTAGGTGCGTTGACCCATTCGGTAAAAGGATTGGATATGAGCTTCAAAGCTTGTTGATTTTCCTTTTCATCACAGAGTCACGGAGTCGTTTTGCTGTACACTGTGACTTCTGCCATACTAGAATAATGAAAGGATGAACAAAATGAAAAAGAACAATTTCATAAAAGGAATGTTGGTGTTTGCCTTATGCTTTGTATTTTGCAGCACAGCCAAGGCACAAGACTGGAAATCGATTCTTTCCGGAGTAGCCAATGCGATAACGGAAGGAAAAGGAAGCGACCTTGCTTCGTGGTCGATAGAAGGCACGTGGAATTATACGGGACCCGATTGCAAGTTTACCAGTGACAATCTGTTGGCAAAAGCGGGAGGCGAAGTAGCGTCAAAGAAAGTAGAAGAGAAGATGACTGGCATTCTGGAAAAGCTGGGCTTTACAGAAGGATGTTCATACACCTTCAATTCCGATGGTACCTACACCTCGACAGTAAAAGGGCGTACCACATCTGGAACCTATACGTATGACAGTGAAACGAAAGAATTGCAACTGAAGACAAAACTGGGATTGAAATTTAACGCCATCGTTTCGCAGAATGTACTGGCTCCCAAGAAGATGAGCCTGCTTTTTAAGGCAGACAAAGTCATGTCGCTGATGCAGACAATAGGCAGTGCCTTAAGCAGCAATTCCTCCAATTCGGTGGTAAGCACCGCCAATTCCTTGCTGGACGAATACGACGGCCTGCAGCTAGGCTTCGCACTGGAAAAACAATAACAAGACAGACTTGTAAACCAATGCAGAAGCCGATTGGATACATACAAACAGCGTAAATTCCGCGACACAAACAGTGTCGATGAAATCAGCCAAAAAAGGTCGTATCATTACTCAAAGCAGTGATTGATATGACCTTTTTAAGTATTAAGAAACTGCTTACACGTTCCAATAACATTATCAACGGAATCTTTCATGCCGGAAAGAATTATCTGATATCGAAAAGACAGAATACTTTAAACTAATATACTAAAACCAAACACAGAAGAATATGAAGAAAAACATCGCAACCAAAATACTCCTGGGACTGTCTGTACTAGCATACAGCACCAGCACCTATGCACAAACCGTCGAACGCGAACGTCCTGCCGAATGGCAACAACTGGTTCCCGGAGCCAGGTTTATGGACCGCTTCCTTGCCATGCCTGAAGGAACCCAAGGAAAACAGACATGGGGAACAGACAGCGTGCAGAACCGATATACAGACAACGGCATCGAACTGCCAGACATCTCTTTTTGGGGAGGCAATATCCTCCAGACTCCCGACAAACGGTATCATCTATATGTATGCGGATGGCCGGAAAACTCACCCAAAGGACACATGTTCTGGTCTAATTCGACCGTCTTTCACGCCACCTCCGATAAACTGACCGGTCCCTATCACATCCAGAACTCTATCGGGAAAGGGCATAACCCTGAAGCCTTCCGACTGGACGACGGACGTATCGTAGTCTATGTTATCGACGGATACTACATCGCAACAAATGAAGATAGCCCGATATGGTATTACCAGAAATTTGATTTCGACCCACGCGACCGACCAATCATCGAAGGATTGTCCAACCTCACCTTTGCCCGCCGGCAAGACGGCTCACGCCTGATGGTATGCCGTGGTGGAGGTGTATGGATTAGCCGCGACGGCATCTCCCCTTACCGGCAACTGACAGGCAAACGGGTCTATCCTGCTGTAGAAGGCAAATTCGAAGACCCAGTGGTATGGAAAGACAGCCTACAGTATCACCTGATTGTCAACGATTGGCTAGGACGCATAGCCTATTACCAACGTTCGAAAGACGGCATACACTGGGTAACGGAACAAGGCGAAGCCTACATGCCCGGCGTATCTTTCCATCGCGATGGAAAAATAGAGCATTGGTTCAAATACGAACGACCGAAAGTTTTCCAAGACCACAACGGACGAGCCATACAAATGAATTTTGCAGTCATCGATACCATTAAATGGAATGATCTTCCAGGTGACCGGCATTCATCGAAAAACATCTGTATCCCACTCAACAAAGGAATACTGCTTTCGGTACTCAACACCCGACCCATTGATGACTCTACCCGACGTATTGAAGTACGGATACAGGCCGAACCGGGATTCAATCCTCAAACAGACATAGACATTCAGTCCCTCCGTTTCGGTGCATACACAGAAGTCAATTACGGACGAGGTTGCCTGCCAGTAAAGACACGCAAAGACGGAAAAGACCTGATAGTGACCTTTGACGGAAAAGGAAGCGGTATCACTCCCGACGAATTTGCGCCCAAACTTATTGGACACACAACAAAAGGTGAGTTACTGTTCGGCTATGCCTACCTGCCCTATGTCAACTATACTCCTGCCCTTCTCTCGGCACGCCGCCCACAATACGACTCCTCGCAAGGAACCCTGAAAGTAAAAGTGGAAAACTTCGGACTTTCTACCTCACAACCAGCTGAAGTTGAAGTGCGCCTGAACGATAAAACCATAGCACGAGGTACTGTAGAAAGCCTGGAACCTTACGGAGTATCCGAACTTATACTGCCTCTCTCATTCCACCCAGACGGTGACAACCTGCCATACGAAGTAATCATCCGTTCGGGTGGAATAGAAATGGAACGTCATACTTTTCTACAATAGGAAACTGTATACAGACTGGCACAAAGTTCAAACCCAGTCGGTGACACTATGGATAACAAAGGGAAGCTGGAACACAAAGAATGAACCTACTGCTACCGCTATAATCCATAACAATATCAGAGTCACCTTGACTCCCGTAGCCATCGGACGCCAGACCTTGAAACTCTGCAAGATAACCTGCAACAAACCGACTACGGGAATGCCTATTACCAACAGTGCACAGACTGCGAGCCCGATAACAGGAGCAGGGCTCGTAGTCAGCATGCTCCAATCCACTTCTGGCAATGCATAATAAAGCAGGGCAGGCGTACTTGCCAATACTCCCGTGGCAGCCATCAACAATGCAAAGGCTACAGCCAGCCCGACAAGCAATGCCGGCACACAACAAATGGCAACCAATACCAGCACTACCTTGATGAGGAAACCTGCCACTTGTATCACAGCATCGCAAAAACGTGCCAGCAACGAACGAGACCCGGCAGAACGTATCTTATCGCCTTCCCGTTCGAACCCGTCGGTCACTGTCCGCCCGATATTCTCCATATTGATGGGTTCACCTCGCATCTGAAGTTTCTCGGTGGCGGTGCGTGCCTGGGGAATAATAATCCACATGATAATATATGCCAACATCAACGGGAAAAATCCTCCCACACTGAGCAGGATAAAGCCTAATATCAGCAACAAAATACGTAAAGGAGTAGAATCGATGCCGAAATAAGCAGCCAATCCCGAAAGTACACCGCCCAGAATACGGTCGTCCGGATTACGGAACAAGCGCCGTTGCACTCCTTGCAACGATTCATCGGTCTTTCTCTCGGCCGTTTCTTCCTCATCCGGACTCAGGTCTTCAGGTTTTCCCATACGGGCGATAACCTCTTCCACTTGCACGACGGTAATGACTTGAATGCCTCCGGCAAGGTATTCATTAAACAACTCCGAAATGCGGATTTCCATATCACGTACAATCTCGTCGGCACTTTCTTCTTTCCGGAAATGATAGCGAAGATTATTCAAGTAATTGTCAAGCAAAATATAGGCGTCCTCGTCTATATGATAAACGGTTCCACCCAAATTAACAGTCAGTGTCTTTTTCATTGTCTTTACAGGTTATTAGTTTCGTTCTTAAATGATTTACCGTAGCCGCCAGTTCGTCCCATGCCGTTTCCAGCCCTTTCAAGAACTCTTCCCCTTCGGAAGTGAGGCGATAATATTTCCGTGGAGGTCCTTGCGTGGATTCCACCCATTCATACGACAACAAATTATCATTTTTCAGGCGTGTAAGCAACGGATACAAAGTACCCTCCACCACAATCAGTTTTGCTTCTTTCAGGTTCTGGATGATATCCGATGCATACAGAGGCTCCCGATGAAGCAGCAATAAGATGCAATACTCAAGCATCCCTTTGCGCATTTGAGATTTCACATTATCAACATTCATCTGTCATTCCTCCTTAATTCTTTGTATGGCACAAATATATGTATTATATAAATACCTTGTATTACATAGTACTTTTATTTTATCTCTTTTAACAAAACAAAGTATGCAATCATACTTTTTGAAACAGAATTTATCCTGTCTTTATTCTTCTTTTTCAAGCAAAAACAATAACTTTGTAAGAAAAATCAAGAACAATGTTTACAATCAGAAAAGCTACACTCGAAGACATTCACTTAATCAACCAATTGGCAAAAGAGGTCTTCCCCGCCACTTACAAAGATATCCTGACTCCGGAACAAATCGACTATATGATGGACTGGATGTATTCGCCCGAAAATCTGAAAAAACAAATGACAGAAGAAGGGCACATCTACTATATTGCCTACGAAGAATGCGAGCCTGCAGGTTACGTATCCATCCAACCCGAAGGGGAAGACCTGTATCACTTACAGAAAATCTATGTGATTCCCTATTACCAAAAAAGTCATCTAGGCAAACTCCTGTTCCAACAGGCCATCAAGGGTATCAAGGAACTGCATCCGGCTCCCTGCCGAATGGAATTGAACGTAAACCGGGAAAATCCGGCTCTTGGATTTTACCAACACATGGGAATGGAAAAAGTACGTGAAGAAGACACGCACATCGGCAACGGCTTTTATATGAACGACTATATTATGGGAATCAGTATCTGATTCGGATATCCAGACATACGGGCAGATGATCGCTGTATCCGCCTTGATACCTCATCCCCTTGTAAGTGCGAAAAGGAGTAATACCTCCATATCGTTCGTCTTCTTCAAGCAAAAAAGGAAAGTCAAGCACATGGGCTTCCGCAGTACCGGTATGAAGTGAGGCTGAAGGAAGAAGCATACTGCCATTAACGATGAACTGGTCGAGTACTCCCCATTCTCCACGGTAACGATAAGTTCCGGGTTCTTTTCCCGCCATTAAATTATAAAGAAGAAAAGATGAGACATCATTCTCCTCTTCTGGCGTTTGTGCCCCCAGCACTTGGGATATTGAACGGCTGGACGGTTCATCATTGAAATCGCCCATTATAATAAGGTAAGGGGATTGACGTACGGAGAGCAACGAATCGACCGTATGACGCAATACATCCGCAACAAACAAACGGTATGGTTCGCTTTGCCTTGTTCCGCCAGAACGGGAAGGAAAATGACAAACAAATACATCAAGGGTATCGCCTGAAATGACACGCCCGCTTACATGCAACAAGTCACGGGTAGGCTTTCGCCCGATACGGAAAGAAGGAATACGGATGCACTGCATACCAAGCAACCGGAACGTAGCAGGCTGATAAAGCAAAGCTACATCAATGCCACGTTCATCAGGCGAATCAGTCATCACATACCGATAAGCGGCATCACGCAAAGGCGAATACCTGGTCAGTCCATCCAGGCAATAGGCATTTTCCACCTCACACAGTCCTACCAAATCAGGAACCTGATTACTCGAAGCAGCCAACACCACCTTGGCTATCTTATTCATCTTTGCATGATAACGGTTCCAGTTCCATCCACGGACGGCATGTGGTAAGAATTCTTCGTCTTGTTTCAAGGAATCATCACGGCAATCGAAGAAATTCTCTACATTATAGTGCATCACCCGAAAAGATTCCTGTGCACTGACCCGCAAACAGAAAAAGCACACACCTAACACAGACAAACATAAAAAGCCCCTGATTCTATTTACTTTCCTGCCGATACGGCATCCGGTAAACCTATATGAACTTACGTGTGCCTGTGCCATGGGTGTGCAATCATTTTTTATCAAGATTTCGCAGGAATATGTGCCAAAACATCCAGCAGATGACGCCAGAACTTATCTACTGTAGGAATCAGCATGCGCTCATCGGGCGAATGCACGCCACGCAAAGTAGGTCCGAACGATACCATATCCAACGAAGGATACTTCTCCAAAAACAATCCGCACTCTAATCCGGCATGAATGGCTTTTACTTTCGGTTCTGTTCCAAACAAGCGCTTGTAACTCTCTACGGCAATGTGCAATATTTCTGAAGAAGGATTGGGTTTCCAACCCGGATATCCGTCACCTGTTGAAACAGAAGCACCACCCAGCAAAAATGCTGCACTTACCATCATCGACATATCCTCACGCGAAGAAAGGATGGAACTGCGCTGACTGGTCACCACTGTCAGTTCCCCTTTTCCTTGTTTCACCGAAGCCAGGTTAGACGAAGTCTCTACCAATCCTGCAATGTCCTGGCTCATGGCATACACTCCATTATGCACAGCATAAATAGAAAGCAAGAAACGCTTCATGTCAGCAACTTCCATCACTTCCGCACGAGGTGCTTCCGATTCCAGGTCCATCTGCAAATTAGGTTCAGTTACAGCATATTCGTTTTCCACTTCCGACAAATACACGTTCAGGTCCACACGCACCGACTCCTTGTTTTCCATCGGGACTGCACATACAGCATAAGCCTCGCGCGGAATGGCATTATGCAGATTCCCTCCGTCTATCTCGCACAGACGCAGGTCGTATTTCCACATCAGTTGCACCAAGTAACGGTTCAACAGTTTGTTAGCATTCGCACGGTTCTTATTTATATCATCCCCCGAATGGCCTCCAGTAAGTCCTTTTACAACTACACGGAAAAAGAAATATCCTTCGGGTGCATGCGTCATCGGGCAAGGAAATACCGCTGTTGTACCCGCCCCTCCGGCACAACCGATAAATAACTCCCCTTCATCCTCCGAGTCCAGGTTTATCAGGATATCCCCTTTCATAAAACCTTCTTTCAAAGCGAAAGCACCGGTCAGTCCTGTTTCTTCGTCCACCGTAAACAAGCATTGTACAGGTCCGTGTTCCACATCATCCGAAGCCAGCAAGGCAAGTTCGGCTGCCATTCCGATTCCATTATCGGCTCCCAACGTGGTTCCTCTGGCTCTCAACCATTCCCCGTCAATATATGTTTCTATCGGGTCGGTTTCGAAGTTATGCTGTGTATCCTTGTTTTTCTCACACACCATATCCATGTGCGACTGGAGAATTACCGTTTTCAAATTCTCCTTGCCCCGCGAAGCCGGCTTCTCTATCAATACATTTCCAGCATCATCGGTCCGGGCATGCAACCCGTGCTTCTGGGCAAAATCCAACAGATAAGCTCTTATTTTTTCTTCCTTCTTGGAAGGACGAGGCACCTGGCACACTTCTTCAAAATATTGGAAGACAATAACAGGTTTCAAATCTTTTTTCTCCATAAATCAAGTGTTTATTTTTCTACTTCCGTAAAAATAAGTTAAAAATACGAATTAATGAGGATACTCCCCGCTTTTTTCAAGGACAAACATCCAATTTCGATAACAAAAAGTATATCTTTGCAGCACAAAATTAATAGAAATGCTTAAGACTATCCTCTTTACTGTGTTAATAGTTGCTATCAGCATAGCACTATTCTCTGTAAAGATACTCTTTACAAAAAACGGAAAATTCCCTAATACCCACGTCAGCGGCAACAAGGCGTTGCGTAGGAAGGGTATCGGGTGCGTACAATCGCAAGATCGCGAGGCAAGGCAAACGAATCCGCATGCCATTGCCGAACGTATGCCTAACGGAAAAGAACAGGAAAACAATTAATAACTAAGATACTGAAAAAAACATGATGAAAAAAATGAAGTATGTCCTGAATGGATTTTTGGCATTGGCTCTTGCGCTGATGTTCACACAATGCACTGACAAGAAAGCAGAGAATGGAAACTCGACGGAAATTACAGCTACCGTACCGGGAAGTATGAAAATAGCATACGTCGAAATAGACTCATTGCTGACTAAATACAAGTTCTGGAACGACCTGAACGAACAGATGATTCAGAAGGAGGAAAATATCCGTACTACCTTGAACGAAAAAGCCAAAGACTTGGACAACGATATGCGCGAATTCCAACGCAAATTGGAAAACAATGGTTTTGTAAGTCAAGAGCGTGCCGAACAAGAAAGAGTACGTATTGTCCAAAAACAGCAGAAATTGCAAGAACTGCAAGAAAAATTAACCAACGAACTACAGACAGAAAACCAAAAGAACAGCTTGCAATTGCGCGACTCCATCAATTCATTCCTGAAAATCTATAACAAAGACAAAGGATATAGCCTGATTATCAGCAATACCGGATTCGACAATCTGCTGTATGCAGACGACGCATTCAACATCACCGATGAAATTGTTGAAGGACTGAACGCCCGTTACAATCCGAGCAAGAAATAAACCTTTTTATATACAAAGACGAGGCACGACTTGGAAAGAAGAACATTCTCTTTCCGGGTCGTGCCTCATCTTTATCAAAAAATCCCCGGTTCCTACCGAACAAAACAAGAACCGGAAATGTTATAATAACAGATACATTCGCCCAATCAGACTATGACCCACTAAAAGCATTACGATTATGGAAACGTTTGCAGATTTAGTTACATCATCCACTCCTGTACTGGTAGACATCTACGCAGAATGGTGTACACCTTGCAAGGCTATGACACCTATCTTGAAACAACTGAAAGCAATGCAAGGAGATGCCATCCGGATTATCCAAATAAACATCGACAAGAATCCTCAAATAGCCCAGCATTATGCAGTACACTCTGTGCCTACACTTATGATATTCAAAAACGGCAAACAGCTATGGAGACAAAGCGGATTTGTGAACATCCATGAACTAAACCAAATCATCGAACAATTCAAATGATGTTTACCTTTTGATTTTCTTTTTGTAAAGGTCGGCACGCCCCATTACATCACGCACAAAATTATAAGTTTCCGTACCACGGAAATAACCGTTTTTACAAACCGGATCCTGATAATATTCCTCATTGCTCTTCAGCAAGATATAATGGTCTACATGGTGCTCCCACCGATAAGGGTCTTTTCCATATTTCTTCGCCAAAGCCATGGCATCGGTTATGTGTCCTGCTCCTGCATTGTAAGCCGCCAATACGAACTTCACCTGCTCATCCTTGTCATCCACCTTCCGGAAAATATTCTGCAACTGGGCTATATACTTTACCCCTCCTTTGATACTCTCTTCCGGGTCTTGCTCCTTGCCCCTTGGAATCCCCATAGCATGAGCCGTAACAGGCATCAGCTGCATCAGTCCTTTAGCACCGGCCCACGACACTACATCCGGATTGAAATTCGATTCCGTATAAACCAATGCTGCAAGCAACCGCCAATCCCATCCGATTTCTTTAGCATACTTACGGAACAAATCATCGTAATGCGATATCTTTCCATCCTTCACCGAGAGGATAGAACCATGCACCGGCTGCTTGTTAAGTTCAAAATAACGGCGTGCACTTGCCTTGAATTCCGGTGAATTGATATTTTCCTTGTGCCATTTATCTGCTGCCTGGGCAAGCAAAGGCGATGTTTTACGTACTGCCCACGAAGCACGCTGGTCGAAACTGACCACCAGCCTGATATCCAAGTTAGAATAATATGTACGGTTTATCTTTGCCACTTCATTGGTAGCTACGGTATAATCTATCTTACCTTCAGCCACCTGCGTAATCAAATCCTCGGTCGACAAGCTGTCCTCATCTACCAAATGAATACGTATGCCTCCTCCCAGCTCTTCATTCAAATGAACCAGACGTTCATAGTACTTTCCGGGACTTACATACACATCTTTGTCAATTAACTGGGTCACATCTTTCACTGCATCTCTACCTCTGCGTTGTACTACGACCTGATGCGTAATATTCTCCTCACCACAATAAATCAGACTGTCTTTCCACGCCTGTGTAATATCCAGATTATAAGCTATAAGGTCGCCTTTACCTTCCAGCAGGCATCGCACCATTTCCGAAGGATTGTTCACCACCTTCAGCTTCATTTTCAATCCCAGCGACTGCACGAACTGCTGTGCCAACTCATATTGAAATCCCATCGGTTCGCCCCGATAATTGAAATAGGAAGTAGAACTGTTGGCAGTAAGCACCACCAGTTCTCCACGTTCTTTAATGACAGGCAAATCAACATTCGCCTCACCTCCTGCCGACTGCCTGCCACTACAAGCTACCGACAGCCAACATATCAGTCCTATCCAACTCCAGAAAACAACTGTTTTCATCGGCCAATGATTTTTTCTATATATAGCTTCAGTATCTCGATAGCCTTCCAGTTGTGTCCACCTTGTGGAACAATCAAGTCTGCATATTGCTTGGCTGGTTCAATAAACTCCTGATGCATCGGTTTCAGCACCTTTACATACCGGTCCATCACGGCTTCGGCTGTACGTCCGCGCTCAATCACGTCCCGCTGGATAACCCGGATCAACCGTTCATCCGAATCTGCATCCACAAACACCCGCAAATCCATCAAATCCCGCAAGCGCTTATCACTTAATGCCAGAATACCTTCGATTATCACCACTTTACGCGGTTCTATATGAATGGTTTCAGGTTGTCGTGTACAAGTCAGATAAGAATAAACCGGCTGTTCTATCGCTTTTCCCTGCCGGAGCATCTCCACCTGTTTCGACAAAAGTTCCCAATCGAATGCATCAGGATGGTCGAAATTTATGTTCTGGCGTTCCTCTACAGGTATATGGCTACTGTCCTTATAATACGAGTCCAAAGGCAATAATGCCACTTCGTTGGCAGGCAAACTATCGACTATACTTTTTACGACTGTTGTTTTTCCGGAGCCTGTTCCTCCGGCAATACCGATGATAATCATGCTTTACTGGTTTTTAGATGTGGATAATTTGCACAAATATACACATTTTTCTCCTGCCCGCATCAAAAAAACGTTTTTTCAGCATATTTTATACCTTGAATTTACAAGAATGAGACATTGGCTGAATGAGGACATCCATGAAAAATAAAATCCATAAATCCGAAATGAAAAAAGCCCCTTGAAACAATCGCCGTAATCCGGAAAATACTTACATTTGTAGCAATAGACACAAGCATAAATTTTAAAACTTTTACATCATGGTAAAACATATTGTATTATTCAAGCTGAAAGAGACACTGACACAAACCGAAAAACAAGACGTTATGCACCGCTTCAAAGAAGCCATCGAAGCCTTACCGGCCCGCATACCGACTATCCGGCACATCTTTGTAGGACTGAACATCAATCCGGATGAAAAATGGGACATCTGCCTGGAAAGTGAATTTGACACACTGGAAGATATGAAAGCCTATTCAATTCACCCCGACCACCTGGCTGCTGCCGGAATCCTGAATGGATACAGACAAGACCGCGCCTGCACAGATTATATCATCAATTGACAAAGTTATGAAAAAAATTATCAACCCATGGGAAGGCATGAAGGGATATAACTGTTTCGGATGTGCTCCGCAAAATCCTTCAGGACTGAAAATGGAATTTTATGAAGATGGAGACAGTATCGTCAGTTACTGGAAACCTGATGAAAAATACCAGGGATGGCTGGACACACTGCATGGAGGCATCCAGGCTTTATTGCTCGACGAAACATGCGGATGGGTCGTCATGCGTAAACTACAAACCGCAGGCGTCACTTCAAAAATGGAAACCCGTTACCTGAAACCAGTACATACCACTGACAAGCTGCTTACCATCCGCGCTTCCATCCGTGAGCAACGAAGAAACATTATCACCATCGAAGCAACCCTCACCAATGAAGCAGGCGAAGTATGCACACAAGCCGTCTGTACCTACTTTGCCTTTCCACGTGAAAAAGCCGAACACGAAATGCATTTTCATGAATGTAAAGTAGAAGGAGAATAAAAAGAACTATTCGAAAAACATAAAAATAGCAAAAAGCATAAACTTGCACAACCAAAATCGAGGTTCTTTTGTTAACTTTACATAGAAGTTTAATTGATATACAAAGTAAATATGGCAAAAACAGCATTTCAAGGAAACCCTGTCACCCTGGCAGGTGAATTTGTAAAAACAGGAACGCAAGCTCCTGATTTTTCACTGGTAAAAGGGGATTTAAGTAGTTTCACCCTGGCAGACACCAAAGGGAAATATGCCCTGCTGAACATCTTCCCCAGCATGGACACAGGAGTATGCGCAGCATCGGTACGTAAATTCAACCAACTGGCAGCCCAAATGAGTGATACCATTGTATTGGCAATCTCGAAAGACCTGCCTTTTGCCCAAGGACGGTTCTGCACGACAGAAGGCATTGAGAACGTCATTCCACTATCAGACTATCGCTATACGTCCGATTTCGGAGAAAAATATGGCGTACTGATGACTGACGGTGTATTGTGCGGACTACTGGCACGGGCGGTGGTTATCATCAATCCGGAAGGCAAAGTAGTTTATACCGAACTGGTACCTGAAATCACCCAAGAGCCTGATTACGAGGCAGCCCTTGCCGCTCTGAAAGGCTAAATCCATCACTGCGGATTACACGGATAAAATCTCATAAGCAGATTTTTTATCTGTGTAATCCGTAGTGTTTTTTTATTCTGCAGCAAATTCCTTGATGCGCTGTTCTTCACTCAAGCGGCAAATCAGCAGACGGTCATTTTTTTCAGCAACGATGTAACCGTCAAGTCCTTGTACCACCACTTTCTTTTCTTCGGTAGTATGTACAATGCAATTACGGCTTTCGTGCAAATGAATGTTTTCTCCGATGCATACATTATTATGAGCGTCTTTATGCAAGTTATCGTGCAACGATCCCCATGTACCCAAGTCACTCCAACCGAATGAAGCCGGGAACACATAAATTTCTTCTGCTTTTTCCATGATGGCATAGTCGATAGAAATGTTTTCGCACGTAGGGAAAAGCTTGTCTATTTTCTCCTGTTCCACCTCTGTATAATAATAAGGCAGCAATCCTTCGAAAATGTTCGACATAGTAGGCTGGTACACCCGAAAAGCATTGACGATGGTGCTGACATTCCAAATGAATATACCGGCATTCCAGAAATAATTTTTCCGCTGTAAGTATCGTTTGGCCGTTTCCAAATCCGGTTTTTCCTTGAATGCATCTACCCGGTAGATTTCTTTATTGGAAGGACATGCCATAGAAAGATCACCTTCAATATATCCATATCCTGTTTCAGGACGCGTAGCCTGCATACCCAGAGTGACAATGGCATCAGAGTCGGCCGTAAACTTCAAAGCAGAATTGACTACCCTTACAAACTCACGCAAATCCATCACTATGTGATCACTCGGAGTAACCACTATATTTGCCTTGGGATTCTTCGCTTTGATTTTCCAACTCACATACGCTATACATGGAGCCGTATTTCTACGGCAAGGTTCTAATAAAATATGCTCGGGATTAATATCTGGAAGCTGTCCTTTCACCAGCTCTGCATAAGCCGCCGATGTGACAATCCACATATTTTCCACTCCGCACACATCACGAAAACGTTCAACCGTAAGCTGAAGCAACGTCTTTCCACATCCTAAAACATCAATGAACTGCTTGGGGAAATCAGTAGTACTCATCGGCCAGAACCGACTTCCCACTCCTCCTGCCATAATGACGACATGATTGTTATTCGAATTCATACTGAATTTATTATTTTAAATCTCAGTTGCAAATATATGTATTTTAATTTCATTAAGGCCATATTCAACAATTTTTTATCTCTTTTTCCAACGCAAAGTGTTATCAAACATAAGAACCTGACTGCTCCTTCTTTATCATAACAGAAACGATGCCATAAAAGCATTTCACCTGAAAAAAAACAAAAGGAGTTAGAAGTAAAATGTAAAGACTTCTAACTCCTTGAGATTATTTCCTGTCCGGAAAAGCCGAAATCAGCGTTTCCGTTTCCAAAGATTACTCATATCTTCCAGTGTCTTTCCCTTGGTCTCCGGAACCAGCCTCCATACAAACAGCGCAGCTATAATACAGATAGCCCCATAAAGACCATAAGTAAACCAATGTCCGAAATCAGGGTCATTGCTTGTCTGCATATTGAACATGGGGACAAACGAAGCACTCACAATCCAATTGAATATCCATTGGAAAGCCACGGCAATGGCTACAGCAGCTCCCCGAATCGTATTAGGAAATATTTCTGAAATGAGCACCCAGCAAATAGGTCCCCATGACATCATGAATGAAGCGCTATAAACCATGATGCTCAACATCGTCACCAGCTCCACACCGGCATGTCCGAAAGTAAACGCTACCCCCAAGGCACCGATAGCCATCCCGATAGAACCTGTGATAAGCAAGGGTTTACGTCCCCATTTTTCAACCGTAAAGATAGCAATAAGCGTAAACAGAATATTGACAATACCCATGATAATGGTTTGCATCATAGGATTCGCCATACCCATGTCATCAAAAATTCGCGGAGCATAATAAAGCACAGCATTGATACCTACAGCCTGCTGGAACACACTCAACATAATACCGACGAAAATAACAAGTACACCGTAAGTAAATACTTTCTCGGTTTTTTCCGTAATGGTATTTCTTATCTCGTTCAGAATGTTATTCCCTTCCGTCTTTCCATTGATTTTACAAAGCACGGAAAGTGCTTTGTCATCTTCTCCAGCCATGACGAGGTAACGCGGAGTCTCGGGCACAAAACAAATCAGTAAGGCAAATAACCCTGCCGGTACAGCTTCACTACCAAACATATAACGCCATCCGGTAGATATGGTCCACGGATCACTTCCTGGAGCCACAGCATTGATGCCCTGACCGATAGATTCTATAACAGGATTGGTATGATCGCCCAGAATAAAGAAATTCACCATATATACGACCAGCTGACCAAAAATAATGGCAAACTGATTCCACGATACCAATGTACCTCGGATATTAGACGGAGCCACTTCAGCGATGTACATCGGACAAATTGCAGAAGCAAGCCCTACCCCTACTCCTCCTATGACACGATAAATATTAAAAGCGATAAGCAACGGATAAGTCGGCACCCCATGCTCGAAAAACAAGAATTCAGGTACCATCGAGCCCAATGCAGAAATAAAAAACATGATACCGGCAAATATCAACGATTTTTTCCGGCCCCAATTCGAAGCCATATAACCAGAAACAGCACTGCCGATAATGCAGCCAATGAGCGCGCTGGCACATGTAAAGCCGTGCCATCCATCCGTATATACAAAATCTTCCGCTCCCAAGAAGAATGCCTGCAATCCTTTTTCCGCACCCGAAATGACTGCTGTATCATATCCGAACAGCAACCCTCCCAACACGGCTACAAGCACAATCGTAAAAAGATAAGTTTTACTTCCTTTTTCGGCGTAATCCATGATATAAAAACAAATAAGGTAAAGAATGAAGAACAAAAAAAATGAAGAACGAAGAACGAAGAATGAAGAACCGGGGGTACATCCGCCTATTCTTCACTCTTCATTCTTAATTCTTCATTCAACTATCAGCAATACATATTCACAATAGCTTCATACAATTCTTGCTTGCCGCTAGTCTGTTTCGGTTCGCCTACGGTCTTGGCGTATGCCACAACATCTTCCAGCGTCAGCTTGCCTTCTTCAAATTCTTTGCCCTTACCAGCATCGAACGAAGCGTAACGGTCTGCCAGCATCTTCTTGTATGGAGATTCTTCCAGCAATTTGGCTGCACTCAGCAGAGCACGTGCCATCACGTCCATACCTGCGATGTGGGCGATGAAGATATCTTCCAAGTCGGTAGAGTTGCGACGGGTCTTGGCGTCGAAGTTCGTACCGCCGTTGCCCAGACCGCCGTTTCGGATAATCTGCATCATGGCCTGGGTCAGTTCGTAGTTGTCAATCGGGAACTGGTCGGTATCCCATCCGTTCTGGTAATCACCGCGGTTAGCATCGATAGAACCCAGCATGCCGTTGTCTACAGCTACGCACAATTCATGTTCGAAGGTATGGCCGGCCAAGGTAGCGTGGTTTACTTCGATATTTACCTTGAAGTCCTTGTCCAGATTGTGGGCCTTCAAGAAACCTACTACGGTTTCAGTATCCACGTCATACTGGTGCTTGGTCGGTTCCATCGGTTTCGGCTCAATCAGGAATGTACCGGTAAAACCTTTAGCACGTGCATAGTCGCGGGCGATGGTCAGCATTTGTGCCAAGTGTTCTTTTTCACGTTTCTGGTCGGTGTTCAGCAACGACATATAGCCTTCACGTCCGCCCCAGAATACATAGTTACTACCGCCGAGTTCGATTGTTGCATCAATGGCATTCTTGATTTGAACACCAGCACGTGCTACAACATCAAAATCCGGATTGGTAGCAGCACCGTTCATATAACGTGCATGACCGAATACATTAGCCGTACCCCACAACAGCTTGATGCCAGTTTCAGCTTGTTTCTGCTTCAGATAAGCCACCACTTCTTTCAGGTTAGCTTCATATTCTTCAATTGTATCGGCTTCATCGCAAAGGTCTACATCGTGGAAGCAATAATACTCGATGCCCATTTTCTGCATGAATTCGAAACCGGCATCCACCTTGTCTTTGGCAGCTTGTACCTTATCAGGATTTCCTTTCCAAGGGAATTTCTTTGTTCCACCACCGAACTGGTCGCCACCTTCTGCACAAAGAGTGTGCCACCATGCCATAGAAAACTTCAACCAGTCTTTCATCTTCTTACCCATTACGACTTTTTCAGGATCATAATAACGGAAAGCCATCGGGTTCTTGCTTTCTACACCTTCGAATTTGATTTTGCCAATACCAGGAAAATACTCTTTTGTTGCCATAGTTTTATTTGTTTAAAAGTTAATGTATTGAGTTTGTGAGTTTTTAAGTTTTTAAGTTTTTAAGTTTTTAAGTTTTTAAGTTTTTAAGTTTTTAAGTTTGTGAGTTTTTAAGTTTGTGAGTTTTTAGCCTCCTTGCGTTTTCGCACCTTCTGTAGAGACGATGTGCACATCGTCTCTACGATGATGATACCAACGAATGCACACATAATGCCCAAAGAAGCATTAAACTAAGAAACTAAAAAACTAAAGAACTAAAAAACTCAAAAACCTACCTTATGCATGCATTCCAGCCAACGTTGGTAGGCATCTTCGTATGCCGATTTATTAGCCGCATCCGGTTCGATGACAGCCAGCTTATCCAAGGTAGCAAACGCCTCATCATTATTCTTATAAATGCCTGCGCCCATACCTGCACCTTTTGCTGCACCTACCGAACCATCGGTATCATAAAGTTCAATAGTCGCACCGGTCACTCCAGCCAGCGTATTGCGGAATATCGGGCTAAGGAACATATTGGCATGCCCGGCATGGATTTTTTGTACATCCATTCCCATATTCCTCATGATGTCGATGCCATACTTAAACGAGAAGACAATACCTTCCTGTGCCGCACGGATGATATGGTTGCGCGTATGCAGATTAAAGTTAATGCCATGGATAGAGCATCCTGTTTCCCGATTCTGAAGCATACGTTCCGCTCCGTTACCGAAAGGAAGGATACTGATACCACCTGCCCCAATCGGTGCCTGAGCAGCAAGGTCGTTCATTTCAGCATACGAAACACCTGCGGGTACTACCGTACGCTTCACCCATGAATTCAGTATACCCGTACCGTTAATGCAAAGCAATACACCCAAACGAGTCTGGTCTGCCGTATGATT
Source organism: Bacteroides sp. An279 (assembly GCF_002159615.1). NCBI lineage: Bacteria > Pseudomonadati > Bacteroidota > Bacteroidia > Bacteroidales > Bacteroidaceae > Bacteroides > Bacteroides sp. An279. Next base: position 4,965 of record NZ_NFJA01000016.1, on the reverse strand, counting down.
TACATGAGCAAACGTGTTCACACGTGATTGAGGATCGTAATTAACCGAACCGTTTACACCATAAACGACTCCCGATGTACCTGCGGTAGAGGCAATCTCACCCGGATTGAAAACATTCAGAGAAAGTGCGTTATTCGGCTGGTCGCCCGCACGGTAGGTCACCGGAGTTCCTTCTTTCAATCCTAATTCGGCGGCGGCAACGGCGGTCACTCTTCCTTGTTCGGAAAAAGTAGGACGGATATCAGCTATCAACGAACGGTCGAAACCATAATAATCAAGCAGGAACTGAGCGACATCGTTTGCCTGGAAATCCCAAAACATACCTTCCGACAAACCAGAAACGGTAGTACAGATTTCACCAGTCAGACGCATGGCAATGTAATCGCCCGGCAGCATGATTTTATAAATCTGCGAGAAGACATCCGGTTCATTCTCCTTAATCCACGCCAATTTCGAAGCGGTAAAGTTACCCGGAGAGTTCAGCAAATGCGAAAGACACTTCTCTTCGCCCAATGTCTGAAAAGCTTTCTCCCCATAAGGAACAGCACGCGAATCGCACCAAATGATAGCCGGACGAAGCACTTGCTGCTGTTTGTCTACACAAACCAAGCCATGCATCTGATAAGAAATGCCGATAGCGGCAATTTCTTCTTTCTTTGCCCCGCTTTCATTCATAATAGCTTCTGTAGCCAACTTCAAGTTAGCCCACCACATTTCCGGCTTCTGCTCAGCCCATCCCGGATGAACGGCGATAATTTCCGCTTCCGTTTTCGGATAGAAAGCCGAAGCCACACATTTACCTGTCCCGGCGTTTACCAAACTGGCTTTCACCGAAGAACTACCAATATCATACCCTAACAAATACATAGTACAGTACGTTTATTTATGTTTATTATATATCTTCCTGTCAAAACGATAATACCGTGCGGCACGATGCGCAACTCCCTTTTCCTTTTCCTCCAATGGAACCACGTACGGCAACAAAGCGATTTTCTTATGGAAATTACGCACATCAAACTCTTTATCATACACCAGCTGATAAAGCACGCGCAACTGGGCTGCCGTAAATTTACGGGGAAGCAAGTCAAACATCACCGAAGGCGAACTTTCCACATAATGGCGGAGAACCACCAGCGCATCTTTGAGGACACGCAAATGATCAAAAGCCAAACCCTTCACCTCCGATACCGGCATCCAGCAAGCATCATAAGTAGCCGAAAGATTCGTGCTACGGCGGTCTATCTTCAACAACGACAAATAGGCAACGGTTACAATCCGTCCCACCTTATTTTTCGTTATCCGGTGAAAATGTTCCAGCCACAACACATCCCGTGGATCCGACGTACGGTCTTTCGAACCGTAAGCCTTGAATTGATTCATCCGGATATTCTTCAAACCCGTCAATTCCGTAAGCACCCGTTTGGCCGCATCGTCCAAATCCTCATCAGCATAAATCAGACTCCCCGGAAGCTTCATGTCGTTATATCCACTCCCTGCACCCTTGCCGATCTGCCGGACTAAAAGCACACGGAACTGCTCACCATCAAAACCTATCACCACGCAGTCGACCGACACGTGAACGTCTATTATCTGGTTATTTCCGGTTTGCTTTTCCATGAGTATTTTTCTTTGAACACTGCAAATATAAACACTTTTTGCATACGTTGTACACAAATACATAAATTATTTATCATGTTATTAAACATTATTCTTCAAACAAATAGTTTTCGTACATCATACAACAACCATGCATTGCTTTATCGTATCAGATACAAAAAGGGTAAAAGACCGCTTCCGGCTCCTTGCATTCTGCTTTTCAGCCGGCTCTGTTTATCCCCCAACAGGCTATATTTCCCGGCAAAGCCGTCTTGTTTTTATATTCCATGGGCTGGAATGTACGTTCCAGCCCATGGAACATACGTTCCAGCCCGTGGAATGTACGTTCCGGCTGGCGGAATATAAAACATACCTAACCGCATAAGACATATCACACACCCAGACAGACGTTTTAAAGCAGGTCCGAACAAGATAACGGGAAATTTCCTACCTTTGCAACCTGAATCATCCAGACACCAAAGACATGAAACACTACCCATGCATATTGACCATCGCCGGTTCCGATTGCAGCGGAGGAGCCGGCATACAGGCAGACATCAAGACCATTTCTGCCTTGGGAGCCTATGCGGCAAGCGCCATCACCGCCATCACCGTACAGAACACCTGCGGAGTAACAGGCATCCACGCCGTGCCTCCCACCTATATCCAAGGGCAAATCCAAGCGGTTATGACGGATATCCCACCTATATCCGTAAAGATAGGCATGCTGAATGACGCCGGAACCATCCGTGCCATAGCCGAATCCCTGCACAGGTTTACACCTTATTATAAATACATCGTGCTCGACCCCGTCATGGTCTCAACCAGCGGGTGCAAGCTCATAGAAGACGATGCCATCGAGGCACTGACCTCCTTGCTGATGCCCCTCGCCACCCTTATCACGCCCAATCTGAGCGAAGCGGAAGTGCTGACGGGAAAACGCATCGCCACGATACCCGACATGGAAAAAGCCGCAAAAGAATTGCTCGCCTTCGGAAGCCAGGCGGTCCTGGTCAAAGGCGGACACCTGAACGAGGCGGAGATGTGCGACGTGCTATATATAAAAGGAGAAGACCGGCCTCACCTGTTTTCTTCACCCAAAATCGAAAGCCGCAACACGCACGGCACCGGATGCACCCTTTCCTCTGCCATTGCCACGTATCTTGCCTTGGGAAAACCCTTGGAAGAAGCGGTCCGGAAAGCCAAGGCATACGTCTATCAAGGTATCTTGTCGGGAAAAGACGTGCATATCGGAGAAGGGCACGGACCGCTGAACCATTTCTTTGCACCGGTTCCCCTAAGGGTAAATGAAGAATTGAGAATGAAGAATTGAGAATGAAGAATTGAGAATGAAGAATTGGCTTATGTATTCCCTCTCCGCACGGAATTGGCTAACGCCGAACATTGTTTCTTCATTCTTCCTTCTTCATTCTTCATTAAAATCACTATCTTTGTCCCAAACATTAACTTAAAAAACAATCGATATGAAAGCATTTGTATTCCCCGGCCAGGGAGCACAATTCGTAGGTATGGGAAAAGACCTTTACGAGACCTCTCCACTGGCGAAAGAATTATTCGAGAAAGCGAATGAAATCTTAGGATACCGCATTACGGATATCATGTTCAACGGCACTGACGAAGATTTGCGCCAGACCAAGGTGACCCAGCCTGCCGTATTCCTGCACTCGGTTATCTCGGCATTGTGTTTAGGCGATGAGTTCAAGCCCGAAATGACCGCCGGACACTCATTAGGCGAATTCTCGGCACTGGTAGCTGCCGGAGCCTTGTCGTTCGAAGACGGATTGAAACTGGTTTACGCCCGTGCCATGGCGATGCAGAAGGCTTGCGAAATGCAACCCTCTACCATGGCGGCTATCATCGCTTTGCCCGACGAGAAAGTGGAAGAAATCTGTGCACAGGTAAGCCAGGAGGGCGAAGTATGTGTAGCGGCCAACTTCAATTGCCCGGGACAAATCGTCATCTCAGGTTCTATCGAAGGCATCAACAAGGCTTGCGAACTGATGAAAGCAGCCGGAGCGAAACGTGCCCTTCCGCTGAAGGTAGGCGGTGCTTTCCATTCTCCGTTGATGAACCCGGCTAAAGTAGAACTGGAAGCGGCTATCAACGCCACGGAATTCCATGCGCCGAAATGCCCCATCTACCAGAACGTAGATGCCAGACCGCATACAGACCCGGCTGAAATCAAAGCCAACTTAGTAGCCCAATTGACCGCATCGGTACGCTGGACGCAAACCGTACAAAACATGATTGCCGACGGAGCCACCGAATTCGTAGAATGCGGACCGGGTGCCGTATTGCAGGGATTGATTAAGAAAATCAACAAAGAAGCGAACGCACACGGGATTTGAGAAAAATAAGGAAGAATCTTGCATACATCACAAAACCCGTATGCAAGATTCTTCCATTTTATGATTACATCTAACAATCTTCTTATTTTATGAAGAAAATCTCTCATCCCACCATTACTTTCTTCGCAATAACCACTCTTGCTTTAACCATCACCGGATGGTGCTGGAATCAATTATCCCCTTTCTTAAGCGGCATTTTTGTATTTGACATCAAAGAATATTTCAAGACATCATTCTATGGAATCATTTTATGCACCATTTGGTTATATACTACACGAAAAAGACATAAAGAAACAATAAAACTTTTTCACGCGAAAAAAGAAAGGATGAACCAGGGTTATCAATCCCTTCAAAAAGAATTAAAACAAAAAGAAATCCAAATCGAACAATTACAGTATAAACTCACCTGCCAACAATCTGATATTAACAAAAAAGCAACTTTACAAAAAGAGTTAAGAAACTTAAACGCCCAGCGTGACATTCTTTTACAAGAAATCATACAACATTCAGATACCCGCACTAAAATAGAACATATCCTTATAGATTATAAACAAAAAGGACATTCCAAAGAAACACTATCCGAAAAAGATTGGAGAAGCCTTGCCAACGAATTAGACCAAAAAGACATCATACTACAATATAGCAACCAATTTTGTTTCACTCCAAGTGAACAAAATTATTGTTATCTATTATTGACCGACTATTCAGCTACCGATAGAGGAAAACTCCTACAATTAACCAGACAAACAGTATACCGTAGAGAACATGATATTCTAACCAAATTAGGTGAAAATTATGAAGCTGGAAAATTGAAAAACATTGTCCGGAAATGGGTAAGAAGCTGTTTTGAATTTCTCCAAAAAGTTTTTCTTGACTTGATGTATCCGTTTCCGTGTGTGCTTTGGGCGATTTTTTGGTTCTTTTCGCTCCTGTTCTTCGTCAGATAGCCCGCTATCTTCCTCATCACAGAAGCGAAAATGCCTCAAAAACTCATCCCAAA
>NZ_NFJA01000159.1:0-3905 GCF_002159615.1 Bacteroides sp. An279 | reverse complement strand
CAGGTGGCCAGCAGGGAACAGATTACAGACATGTTAACGGCAGCCTCGTGATTACCGCAGAAGAGATAGTTCTTGCGCCCTTATGTTGGCATTATATTTATGTTGGCATAATAGAATAAAATATTGTAAATCAATCTATAAGAAATTTTTTTCACTACATAAAATTACGCATATTTTTATGGGACCTCAAATGGAACCACAAACAATATGCTGGAATTATTATTTAAAAGTGAATCAAATCTCCTTAAGCATAGAGGTGTTCCTCTATTAAAGGAAAGAGAAGATTTTCTCGTTAGGAAGCAATCGGAAGGATGCCAAACAAGAGAATTGCAAATTCTTGCATCTCTTTTACTAGAAACTGTAAATATCTTATCTCTTAAGGATAAAGATAAGTCTATTATCACTCTGGATGAGATCTTAGAAAAAAGTTCTCTTTTCAGGAATCAGAAGCAAATCAAATTCTTCATCAGTACAACCATCAATTGGTTAAATGAAATAGGGCGTCTCGACCTGAGGTATTGTGATCATAATTTACTATTCAATCATTTTAGCACAATATGCCATTATCGCATTAGGTATATTACCTATCCCATGTATCACGAAAGACTGTCTTATTTAAATTATATGCAGTCACTTGGAATGTCATTTAATAGACTTCGGGAACATGCAGAAATGCAACTCCATATTATAGATGAATTAGGAATAAGTGAAAAAAAGATAATACACCAACATGTCTTAGACAAGACAATTATTAGGTTAGCTGCGTATAACAGTCTTAAATGGATGAAAACCTTTAAAGCGGTTTCAATAAAATGGCTAAGTTTTATTGGTATACTTGAACGTTCTCAAGAGCAACTCCCACGTGATAATGATTTAATTATTGAATATATTAATTGGTCTAAATCAATGAAAGGACTTTCTGATATTACATTAAAAGGAAGACATTCAAGGATAAATGATTTCTCTTTCTTTATTCAGGATAAAACAGACTTGGCTCATTTAAATCTTTCTGTGATTGACGAATATATACAGTATAGACACAACGCAGGATGTTGCAAACGAACTCTTTCTCTCCTTACAACAAATATCAGAGAGTACGTAAAATTCTTAAACTTCAAAGGAATCTGTGATATTTGTGTAGAAGGAATACGCCATCCTAAAGAGTACAGTTTATCAACATTGCCCTCTGCACCTTCTTGGGATATTGTAGAGAAATTGTTGTCCTTTTATGATACCTCTACAATAGTAGGCAAACGTAATACCGCGATATTAGCCCTACTTTCAATTTATGGCTTAAGAACGAGTGAGGTCACAAGACTTAAATTGAGAGACATAGATTGGGATAAAAGACAGCTATGTTTCTATCATGTAAAAAATGGGCATGTGCAAAGCTTACCATTATCACCGTATGTCTACAATCTTTTAATTGATTATATCGTAAATGGAAGGGACAATAAAAGAAAAGTTGAGGAGGTTTTTATGACTACATTCATGCCATATAAGTCTTTAACAAGATCATGCATTTATAAGATTGTTTCGGATGCATACAAAGGACTTAAAATACCAATCAACATAAAACACATTGGTGGACATTCTTTGCGCCATGCGTGTGCTTCCAATCTAATCAACAATGGTGTTTCTTTAAAAGAAATCGGGGACATCCTGGGTCATCGATTACAAGATACAACCAGAATCTATTCAAAAATAGATATTACTAATCTGCGCAAAGTCTCACAAATAGAATGGGAGGTCATGTTATGAATATAAAAGAAGCCATTCATCTCTATCTTTCCTATAAGGAAAGTTTGGGAGAAAAGATTAGAGATGTAAGATATTTATTATTGCGTTTTGAGAGATATATAAATCCTATTGTTGAACTTGATGAGATTAAAGAAACAGACTGCCAGAACTTCTTAAACTGTAAAGGACGTAAAAATAATAATTATACTCGGTATTGGGATTATCAATTCTGCAAGCTTGAACGCTTCTTCGTGTGGGCATTTTCCAGAAAGTTTATACATTCTATCCCGTTACCCAAAATCCGTCCTACAATCAGACATGATTTTACACCGTATATATATAGTACGGATGAATTGAATAAAATTTTTGCTACTGCACTTTGTTACCGACAACGATATAATATTGAATATCCGTATGTCATACAAACAATGTTGAAATTAACTTACTGTCTTGGTTTGCGTTCTGGTGAAACGACACGACTATTAGTTGAAGATATAGATCTAAATAATGATTTGTTATATATCAATGAAACGAAATTCCATAAGAGTAGACTGGTTACAGCAAACGCTCCAGTTATGAAAATGCTAAAATTATATCTTGACTGGCGAAAGAGTATAGTAAAAGAAAATCATTTTGTCAACAATCATTTATTCCTTGATAAAAGAGGGAATGGAGTACCTCAACATGAATTACAACAAGCATTCCGTCTTATTTGTACTAAAGCAAATATTGTTCGTAAAGATGGTAAAAATGTGCGTCTCCATGATCTCAGGCACAGTTTCGCCACTCACAGATTAGTAAAATGGTATAAAGAAGGGGCGGATGTCCAAACTTTATTACCTGTATTATCTACTTACCTAGGACATAGTCATTTAGAAGATACATCAATATATCTTTCAATGACTCACGAACTATTAGACAAAGCAAATATCCGTTTTAAAACTTATGTAGAATCTTGATTATGAATAAATCTGATGAAAAATTATTAGTTGGGTATTGGTTAAAACTTTATCTGGCAGACTATCTTCCTATTATTAAAAATGGATCCCAGAATACAATCAAAAGCTATAGCTATTGTTTCTGTCAATTATTGAGTTTTATAAAATCAAAGGGACTTGTTGTCTCTAAGCTTAAAATAGAAGACTTGACATTAAACATTATATCCGATTTTTTAAATAGTATAGAAGTAGTCCAAAAGTGTTCTGTTACAACTAGAAATCTAAGATTAGCCGCTATACGTAGCTTTGCTAAGTACGTATCGTCAGTTGAGCCCCAATATCTATTATGGTATTCAAGGTTGAAATATATACCGAATAAAAAGGAAAATATTAAAACCTTTGAAGGTGCTGCACAACCTAAAATCCATTATCTTGAGAAAGAAGAAATGCAGGTATTGTTAAATGCACCTGATAAAACTACGAAGCAAGGGATGAGAGACTATGTACTTTTAATGTTTATGTATAATACAGGAACCAGAGCATCTGAGGTTGTTAATGTTAAAATCTCAGATATACATATCGGTTCTCCAAACACAGTTTCGGTTGTATATGTTCGTGGAAAAGGGAATAAAACAAGACCATGTCCACTATGGGATACGACAGTGAAACTTATTGAACCTTTTCTACATAGATCCAAGGATGATGCTGTATTCCTTAATAAATATGGTAATCCAATCACAAGGTTTGGAATATATGAACTAGTAACCAAATATGCAGCAAAAGCGGCTGAATTAATGCCTAGCATAGCTAAAAAGAATGTCAGTCCACATACAATAAGACACTCAACGGCAACTCATTTGTTGGAATCTGGTGTAGATATTAATACAATTCGTTCATGGCTAGGGCATGTTTCTATAAATACCACAAACATCTATGCTGAGACAAACTTAAAGATGAAAGCAAAAGCTATAGAATCTTGTAATTTGAATAATCCAGACTTGAAAGTAAAACCAATAACGGATCAGTCTATTATTACTTTCTTAAAATCTTTACAGTAATATATTTTATGTTGGCATCAAAAAAGGTAAAAGTACTGTTAATTATGGACTTTAATTATGATGCCAACATAAATATAATGCCAACATAAGGGCGCAAGAACTATCTCTTCTGCGGTAATCACGAGGCTGCCGTTAACATGTCTGTAATCTGTTCCCTGCTGGCCACCTG
>NZ_NFJA01000158.1:0-3909 GCF_002159615.1 Bacteroides sp. An279 | reverse complement strand
AAGGTTCCACCTCTTCCCATTCCGAACAGAGAAGTTAAGCTTCGTCACGCCGATGGTACTGCGTAACAGTGGGAGAGTAGGTAGCCGCCGTTTTGGGATTCTCCCCCGGTCTGATGGCCGGGGGAGGATCCCTTTCTCTTTTTGAGATTATGCATTTCTTTTTCTTGTCATAATTGCTTCTTCTGTATAATTTTTTTATTTTTGTTCCTTTCTAACCTAATATGTCAAAGACATAGAATTTAATTGGTGACATGAAGACATTTATTTTAGGAAAAAGGCAGGTGTTTATTGGGATGCTGTATTCATATTGTATGTTTATTTTCATAGGGATACACGCTAATCCATCTTATACAATACATACTGAGTCTTTGACTACCTCCAATGGCTTATCCAATAATACGGTTCGTCATATATATCAAGATAGTAAAGGATTTATCTGGTTCAGCACATTGAATGGGTTGAATCGGTATGACGGGAATACTTTTCGGACATTCTTGCCGGACAGTATTGGCGAATTACCTTCATTGGCTGACGGAAGAGTAAAAAGTGTGTGTGAAGACAATCATGGCTTTTTATGGATTTCTACCTCCATAGACCGTTTCAGTTGTTATGATTTGAAAAGGGATTGTTTTGTTGATTATACAGGTTGTGAGGCATTCAAGGAGCAATATGCTTATATTACTTTGTTGTCTGATGCGGTATGGTTATGGGGGCGTGGCAAGGGATGTAGGCGCGTATGCTACAAGAATGACAGGTTCTATTCTGACGTGTTTTGTCTGGAAAATGGGACATTGGATACGAATACAGTTTCATTTATCGAGCAAGACAGTTTGGGGCGTGTATGGATAGGAACACAGGAGGGGCTTTACGTCTGGCAAAACAAAGTATTGAAAAAATGGTCTCTTCACACAGTTTCGTGTGGATACATTGCTTTTCAGAGTATGTTTGTTTCATTACTGCCAAAGGTGAAATATGGTGTATAGGAAAGGATGAGCAACGGGCGACAAAGAAGGCTGAATTGCCGAATGTATGTTCAGGATATGATTTACCGGGTAATGCAGCGATTGGTAATCAATGGTTGATTTTCACGGGTGATGCTAGTTTTGTCTTTTTACCTGCTACCGGTGAGCTATCTCGTGCACCGGCTTCCTGGAATATTCCAGGGGCAGAGATAATAACAGATAATTGTGGAAATTACTGTGCATACAACAAAACCGGACATTTATATTATATCCAGGCAAAGACGGGTGAGGTGATGTCTTTCCGATTGATGCAGGAAGAAAAAGTACAGCTGATAGATAAGGAACGTTATCATGTTGTGCGTGATTCACGTGGCATTCTTTGGATTTCCACTTATGGAAATGGTTTTATATACATATGATTTGCATACTGGACATTTGTCACATTTCAAAGCAGATGACACACGTTCTTCTGTTTTGCTTTCAGATGAGTTGTTATATATGATGGAAGACCGTTCGGGTAGTATCTGGATTGGTGTCGATCATACAGGTGTGTCTCACCTGAAGATGGTAGACAAAATATCAGATTTGTTTTATCCTGAACCTCAAGGTGAAGATAAAAGCTTGTATAAGAATAATGTACGGACTTTGGCATCTCTCTCTGATGGCGATATTTATATGGCTACACGTAACGGAAAAGTTTATCTTTACGATTCTACGTTTTCGCAGAAAAAATATGAGAAGGAATATGTCAGTAATGTCTATTCAGTTTGCGAAGATACGGCTGGTGTATTGTGGCAGGGTATGCGGGGAGGAGGATTAAGAGTCGGCAACCGTTTGTGGTTGCATCATGCAGATAATCCGGCTTCTTTGGCTTCTGACGATGTTTATTCTTTGTTGAGGGATCGCAAGGGCCGGATGTGGGTCGGTACCTTTGGAGGTGGGCTTGATTTGGCACTTCCCGATGGGAAAGGAGGATATATCTTCCGGCATTTTTTCAATGATTCTTATGGACAGAAACGTATCCGTATGTTGGTTGAAGACCGGAATGGCTGGATTTGGGCTGCGACGAGCGACGGAGTGTTTATTTTTCGTCCCGAACGTTTGCTGGCAGATGAGCAGGCATATTATCATTATAACAGGCAAAACGGGAATTTACGGAGTAATGAAATCCGACATCTTTTGCAAGACCGTAACGGTAATCTGTGGATAGCTGAAGCGGGAACCGGTTTCAGTATCTGCAAACCAGGTGATGATTATGCTCGGCTTCGTTTTTCGCATTACGGAGTGAGTGATGGCTTGGTAAACGATATGATACAGGCTTTAGGCTTTTGCTGAAGATTCTAAAGGGAATATTTGGATTACCACCGAATATGGAGTTTCGTGTTTTGATGTATCTTCGAAGACTTTTCTGAATTATTTCTTATCGATGCAGATGTTGCAGAATGTTTATAACGAGACTTCCGCACTAGCTTTGCCAGACGGGAGAATCCTGATGGGATCCAATGATGGGGTTACTGTGGTTGATCCTTCACGGGTTAATACTGACCGTCGTATACCGTCTGTGACTTTTACTGACCTACGATTGAACGGTGTTTCAGCCGGGAGTAGTGGGACAGAGCGTCTATTCGAGAAATCATTGCCTTATACCTCTTCGGTACAGTTGGATTACAGCCAGCATTCGTTTACTGTTTATTTCTCTACTTTGGATTATTCGGCTATTGTGCCGCCTCGATTTACCTATCAGTTGCAGGGGTATGATAAAGGATGGAGTGTGCCTTCGGTATTACCTTGGGGTACTTATAAGAATCTTCCCCCTGGCACTTACAAGTTGCATGTGAAGGCATGCAATTCGTTCGGACAGTGGGGCGATGATTATACGACACTTGAGATTGTTATTGTTCCACCTTTTTGGCGTACTGGGGGGCATTTGTCATTTATTTGTTCTTGCTAGGGAGTCTGATGTATGTGGCATGGCGTGTCGTGCGTCGCATGGATGATTTGCGGAACAAGGTCAAGGTGGAAAAAGAACTGACCGAGTACAAATTGAGGTTCTTTACCCATATATCCCACGAATTCCGTACGCCGCTTACGCTGATTCAGGTTGCTCTGGACAAGATGAATCAGGTGAAAGTGATTCCGAAAGAGATGGTATCTTCTGTCCGTATGATGGATAAAAGTGCCCGGCGTATGTCACGACTTGTTAATCAGTTGCTTGAATTCCGGAAAATGCAGGAAAAGAAGCCTGTGCTTTCGTTGGAAGAAGCAGATGTCATTGCTTTTTTGCACGAAATATACTTGAATTTTAAGGAAGTGGCTGAATCTAAAAGAATGGATTTCCGTTTTCTTCCTTCTGTTCCGTCTTATAAGATGTTTCTGGATAAAGAGAAGCTGGACAAGATAGTTTACAATTTGCTTTCCAATGCATTTAAGTATACTCCTTCCGGTGGAAAGGTTGATTTTTCGGTTCAGGTGGATGAAACAATTCATCAGCTTGTTATCCGCGTGGTTGATACAGGGGTGGGAATACCGAAAGAAAAACGTGAACAACTTTTCAAGCACTATCTGCAAAATAGTCTTTCGGGAGATAGCATGGGAATCGGATTGTATCTTGTTCATGAACTGGTGCAGGTACATAAAGGAACTGTTGTCTATGAGGAATGTAGGGGAGGAGGGTCGGTGTTTATCGTTACGCTTCCTGCCGATGTCTCGGTTTATGATAAAAAAGATTTCCTGATACCTGAGAGTGCTTTGTTGCATGAAGAAGAGTTGAGACATCGTTTATCACCGTGGTAGACCGTATGGTGCAACAAGCCATTAACCAGGTTCTGACCCCTATCTGTGAGTGCCAATTCTCGAGGAGCAGCTACGGCTTCCGTCCAAGAAGAGGTTGTCATGACGCACTGCGAGGGGCGCAAGAAATAATCAATGCAGGCTACATATATGTAGT
>NZ_NFJA01000157.1:0-4305 GCF_002159615.1 Bacteroides sp. An279 | reverse complement strand
TGACGAAGAACAGGAGCGGAAAGGACCAAAAAATCGCCCAAAGCACACACGAAAACGGATACATCAAGCCAAGAAAAACTTTTTGGAGAAATTCAAAACAGCTTCTTATGTTGCCAATTATAGTCAGAAACAGTTTCAAAGAGCCTGAATGAAAAATTAATTGAATATCCGAAACATCCCATGTAGGGGCGTACCGCATACGCCCCTACATGGTGATATTCGTGTTTATTGCCGTTGTCAGAACAGGCTCCATGCCACAGTAAGCCCTGCCATTACGATAGCAACCATACTCATCAGTTTTACAAGAATGTTCAGGCTGGGACCGGATGTGTCTTTGAACGGGTCGCCTACGGTATCGCCTACTACAGTGGCACGGTGCACTTCGCTTCCTTTTCCGCCAAAGTTTCCTTCTTCCACATATTTCTTGGCATTGTCCCAGGCACCTCCGGCATTTGCCATAAAGATGGCTAGCACGAAGCCTGATGAAAGTCCGCCAATCAGCAGACCGATGACACCCGGTACACCGAAGAGCAACCCCGTAACTATAGGAGCGATGATGGCAAGCAGAGAGGGGAATACCATTTCGCGTTGGGCGCCTTGTGTGGAAATCTGTACACACCGGGCGTAGTCAGGCTCGGCATTTCCACTCAGGATGCCTTTTATTTCACGGAACTGGCGGCGCACTTCTTCTACCATGCGCGAGGCTGCACGCCCTACAGCATTCATCGTAAGACCGCAGAAAAGGAAAGACATCATACTGCCAATGAACATCCCTGAAAGCACTTTAGGATTCATTAGTGTAACATCGTAATAAATCATGAAGTCGTCCAGTCCTGCCTCGTGGATGGCTATCTGGATGCCGTTGGGAAGTTCAAGGATGGCGGTTCCGATACGTTCCAGTCCGATACGTACTTCTTCGATGTATGAAGCCAGCAGGGAGAGTCCTGTAAGGGCTGCCGAGCCGATGGCAAATCCTTTTCCGGTAGCTGCGGTAGTATTGCCCAGCGAGTCGAGCGCATCGGTACGCCGGCGCACCTCTTCGCCCAGCTTGCTCATTTCGGCGTTTCCTCCGGCATTGTCGGCAATGGGGCCGTAAGCATCTGTGGCAAGGGTAATTCCTAAGGTGGAAAGCATGCCTACCGATGCGATTCCGATGCCGTAAAGTCCCATCCCAATGTTGGTGAAGTCGAATCCTGAAGCTAGCCAGTAGGAAAGGATGATGCCTGCTACTACGGCTATGACTGGGATGGTAGTGGAAATCATTCCCAGTCCGATGCCGGAGATAATAACGGTGGCAGGTCCTGTCTTACCACTTTCGGAGAGCTTGCGTGTGGGTTTGTATGATTGTGAAGTGTAATATTCGGTAGACTGCCCGATGATGATTCCTACCAGCAGGCCTACGATGACAGCCAGTGATATGTTTACCCAGTTGTCCAATCCTAAAAGCCAAAGGATGAGAAACGTGCCGATGATGATGAAAAACGAGCTGAGGTTGGTTCCGGTAGAAAGTGCTTTCAGCAGCTCTTTCATCGTAGCGTTTTCGCGTGTGCGTACTGCAAAAATGCCGATAATGGATAGGATGATGCCGATGGCAGCTATCAGCATCGGTGCGATGACTGCCTTGAACTGCATTTCGGTGTCTCCTGTGCCGATAAAAGCAGCGGCACCCAGTGCGGCGGTGGCAAGGATGGAGCCACAATACGATTCGTAGAGGTCGGCTCCCATACCTGCAACGTCACCTACGTTATCGCCTACATTATCGGCGATGGTTGCCGGGTTACGCGGGTCGTCTTCAGGTATTCCGGCTTCAACTTTGCCTACCAGGTCGGCTCCTACATCGGCGGCTTTCGTGTAGATGCCTCCGCCTACGCGGGCGAAGAGAGCCTGTGTGGAAGCTCCCATTCCGAAGGTGAGCATTGTAGTGGTTATGACGCAGAGCTTTGAGGTAGGGTTCAGTGCATTGTCGGGGATGCATCGTTCCAGTAAGAGATACCAGAAGGAGATGTCGAACAAGCCCAGTCCTACTACCACCAGTCCCATGACTGCTCCGCTTCGGAAAGCGATGCGCAGGCCTTTGTCGAGTGAGGTACGGGCGGCGTTGGCAGTACGTGCTGAGGCGTATGTGGCGGTTTTCATTCCGAGGTAGCCGGACAAGCCGGAGAAGAACCCTCCTGTCAGGAATGCGACGGGCACCCAGTGGTTCTGGAGGTTGAAGCCGTATGCCATGATGGCAAACAGGAGAGCAAGTCCGATAAACACGAGTGTCACCACTTTATATTGTTGCTTGAGGTACGACATCGCCCCACGGCGTACATGTTCGGCGATTTTCTGCATCTCGGGTGTTCCTTCGCTTTCTCCTTTCATCTGTTTATAGAAGAAAGCCGCCAAGGCAAGTGCCAGGAACGAGGCGGCTGGAGCAATCCAGAAGAGATAGTTTTCCATAATGTTATGATTTTGAATGGTGTGTCGGTCTTGCAGACAAGTTTTACCTTGGGCACAAAGACATACAGAGGTTTTTCCTGTGGGCTGTGTGGTCGCCGGGTGATGCGTATTGTCTGTTCTTGTAATTTTCTCAAAGGTAAGGAAAAAATCTCTTCGGTTTGTTTCCTGATTTACAGATTTTGTCGCTTTTTCTGTTTATTTTCAGAAATGAGCAGGAGTTTGTCACCTTCATGAAGTTCTATTTGTCCGTTGGGAATGATGAATTCGTTTCCGCGTTTTACCAGCATCACCAGTGTGCCTTGAGGCAGGTTCATGTCTGCCAATCTGTTTCCTTCTTCCAGCATTTCGGCGGTGAGGGTCAGGTCGTCCAGTCGGGTATCTATTTCATCGGGAAGCTCTACGCCGAATGCGTTTCCTTCTTTGGCTTGGGGCATGTCGAGCTTGAGCCAGCGTGCCATCTGTGAGATGCTCATCCCTTGAATGACAAGCGAGAGAAGGGTGATGAAAAATACAATGTTGAACAATTGGTTTGACCCTGGGATTTCAGCTATGACGGGGTAGGTAGCGAAAATGATGGGAACAGCTCCACGCAGCCCTACCCATGATACGAAGAGCCGTGCACGTAGGGAAATGTTCCGGAAAGGAAGCAGGCAGAGGAACACGCTTACTGGACGTGCCACTACAATCATGAATGCACCGATAAGCAAGCCGATGCCTGCGATACCTATCATCTCATGTGGGTTTACCAGCAGTCCGAGGGCGAGGAACATGATGATTTGGAAAAGCCATGTCAGCCCGTCCATAAAAGTTTGTGTCTCTTTCCGTGATGCCAGTTTGGCATTGCCTACGATGACTCCGGCTATGTAGACCGCCAGATAACCGTTTCCGTGTACCAGGTCGGTGGTAGTAAAGGTAATAAATACAATACTCAGCAGGAGGATGGGGTAAAGAGAGGTATTAGGTAACTCGATTTTGTTGATGAGCCATACGGCGAACTTGCCTGCTGCATAGCCGATTGTTCCACCGAAAAAGAATTGTACAAGCAGGTCGCGTGCGATGATTCCGGCATGCAAATCTGTTCCGCTTCCAATGACTTGTATCAGCACGATGGTAAGCATATATGCCATGGGGTCGTTGCTTCCGCTTTCCAGTTCCAGCATCGGGCGCAAGTTTTCTTTCAGGTTCATCCGTTGTGAGCGGAGCAGGTTGAATACCGAAGCCGAGTCGGTGGATGACATTGTGGCGGCAAGTAATAAAGAGGCGAGTAGGGTCAGCTGAATGTCTGCTTTTGTATGGTCGGATAAAAAATAAATGAACAGCCCCGTCAAGAGGGTAGTGACCAGCACGCCTGCAGTAGACAGAAGTATCCCTTGAGGCAGTATGGGCTTGATTTCGCGGAACCGTGTGTCCATCCCTCCCGTGAATAAGATGATGCTCAGCGCTATCATTCCTACGAACTGGGCATCTTTCGCGCTGTTGAACTGGATGCCCAGTCCGTCGCTTCCGAAAAGCATTCCTACCAGGAGGAAGAGCAAGAGGGTGGGGATGCCGAACTTATATCCGGTCTTGCTGATGAGAATACTGATGAATATCAGGATAGAGCCGATGAGTAGAATGTTTTCTGCAGTAATCATTATGAGTCTTGTTCTTTTTTAAAGGTTGATGAAAAGTGTCCATGCAAAGATAATACAAAAAAGTGAGATGCAGGACAAATCCTTAGAAACAGTTTTGAATTTATCGTGTGCTGATTTGGAAGGCAGAGTCAACCAGCGAGTGCAACATTACGAAATATTTTTGAAAAAGACCTCAGCCGGAGTCGAGAAATTGAGTTTTTCTCTCGGTCTGGCATTAATTTTCTTCCTG
>NZ_NFJA01000156.1:0-4326 GCF_002159615.1 Bacteroides sp. An279 | reverse complement strand
TGACGAAGAACAGGAGCGAAAAGGACCAAAAAATCGCCCAAAGCACACACGAAAACGGATACATCAAGCCAAGAAAAACTTTTTGGAGAAATTCAAAACAGCTTCTTATCATGAATCAGGGATGATTTCTTGCAAAGACGCAAAATTTTACGTCTCTACTACGAGGAAGATAGCGGTCTATCTCAAAATAGTTTCTTAACTTTGCGCCACTTAACGAAAAATGATTTCCTTGACATGAAACAAACATTGGAAGAGAACAAAGGCTTACCCGCCTCACTGCTGTGGACACTAGCCATCATTGCAGGCATCTCGGTAGCCAACCTTTATTACAACCAACCATTGTTGAATCGTATCAGCGATGAGTTGGATATTTCTGAATTTACCGCCAATCTCATTCCCATGACCACCCAGATAGGTTATGCGGCAGGACTGCTGTTCATCATTCCACTTGGCGACCTCTATAACCGGCGAAACATTATCGTTGTCAATTTTCTGCTGCTTTCAGCATCACTGTTCGGCATAGCGGTAGCGACAAACATCCATTTTATTTTGCTTGCCTCGCTCATCACGGGTATCTGTTCGGTCATGCCTCAAATCTTCATCCCAATAGCTGCCCAGTTTTCACGCCCCGAAAAGAAAGCCCAAAATGTAGGACTACTCATCAGCGGACTGCTGACCGGTATACTAGGGTCACGCGTGATAAGTGGCATTGTAGGCGAATACTGGGGATGGCGGACCATTTTCTACATTGCGGCAGGCATGATGCTGGCTTGCATTTTCATCATCATACGCACATTACCCGACATGCCTTCCAATTTTAAAGGAAGCTATTGGGGATTGATGAAATCGGTCTTTACACTCATCCGGCAGAATGCCACACTCCGCCTGGTATCTTTCCGTGCCGGACTTTGTTTCGGATGTTTTCTTACCTTGTGGGCTTGTCTTGCATTCAAGATGAGCCAAGCTCCCTTTTATGCAGGAAACAACATCATTGGAATGCTGGGACTATGCGGCATGGCAGGAGCCTTGACTGCATCTTTCGTCGGGAGATATGTACACCGCTACGGAGTAAGGCGTTTCAATTTCATCGGTTGTGGCATTATGATTGCATCGTGGTGTCTCCTCTACCTTTTCCAGAATAGTTACGCAGGCATCATTGCCGGCATCATCCTGATAGACATTGGCATGCAATGCATACAAATCAGCAATCAGACCTGTGCCCTTTCGCTGGCTCCACGTGCCGCAAACCGTGTCAACACTATTTTCATGACTACTTATTTCATCGGAGGTGCTTTCGGGACTTTTCTCGCCGGAACCTTTTGGCACCATGCCGGATGGACAGGCGTCACCCTGACCGGTGTCTGCCTTGCCGGAACCTCCTTACTTATTACCCTCTTTGCCAAACACTAAAACATAGCACTCTCATGAAGCAAAAAAACATTTACGCAAACGACTGGCTGCAAATTCATCCTTATACAACCCTACAGCCTTCCGACATTTATTTCGTGGAACTTGCCAACCGCCTGTTCCATGCATGCACTACGACAGGACTGCCCGAAGCTCTCCGCAAAAAGCTGGCGCTCTATGCTTCGGCATATCTTGAAGATCAAATATCCGGCCTGCAACTCTGGCAAAGCTTTACCGGCGAGCACCAAAGACTATACGGTACCATGCTTCCATTTTATACTATCGATGCTTCCTATTATCCCGATGAAATCAACGAGGAAGATTTGCGTTTCCTGATTTGGAACACCTGGCAGAAGGCCGGAATAACTTCCAGCTACCTTAATCCCGAAGATACCCGTATCACCAACCTGGCACAAAGCTTTTACTCCATCCTGGACAAAGCATACGAAGAAGCACCTGAAAATCCTGTACTGAAAAATTATTTTGCTTCTTTCGATAGTGAAACCGATGCCGACCGCAAATTGACCTGGCTTTTCGGGCACACGTACCTGACCGAACCTTCGATGTATCCTTATATCAACCACGTAGCACCTAACGACCGGTTCATTATGCCAACAGGTCCCTTGGCACTGTTTCTCCACGAATGGATAAGCATACTTTCGGACAACACCGACTGGAAAGCAATAAAAGGATTGTTCACAGAAGAACCTGTATTACCTCCACACATAGCCGCGGCTAATGAGAAAATCTACCGGGACTTCACCGAAGGAACCGACGGAACTTCCATTGTTTACCTGAACGGATACGGTGAACTTCGACGCTTCCTGGTCGATACATTGCACTGGCAAGATGACGACAACCACACTTTGCCGCAAATGAAAGCACACCGCAATTTCATTCTGATGACGAATCCCGCCAAAGGAATCCTCCTGGCAAAAGACATCTGCGAATACATAGCCGACAAAAACAATCCGATGTATGACCATAGCCTGGCGCAAGCCAACGCTTTCCGGTTGCTGACAGAAGAAAGCCTCTGCCCTCCCGACCTGCTCACCTACTGCATCCGCAACGGCTTACTTCCCGATGCATCACTTCCAGAAGGGAAAAACACAGACCTGATACAAAAGAATCTGGATTTCATCGCCCGTCACGCTTTACTATACTATTACCGGGGTGACTAAAGACAGGAAATCTGTCTCCTAGAGTATAAGGAATTTACGGACAACACTGAGAAGCTGTTTTGAATTTCTCCAAAAAGTTTTTCTTGGCTTGATGTATACGTTTTCGTGTGTGCTTTGGGCGATTTTTTGGTCTTTTTCGCTCCTGTTCTTCGTCAGATAGCCCGCTATCTTCCTCATCACAGAAGCGAAAATGCCTCAAAAACTCATCCCAAATCATCGCACGATAAATTCAAAACAGCTTCTGAGAAAAAACGAACATAAGTGATAAGGCTGACTTACTTATGTGAAACGCCTGGTTTACTTATGTGAAACAGCCAACTCACTTATGTTCATCAAAAGGCCTACTTGAGCTTTGAATGAATTCCGCAAGCAACCCATGTAGGGTAATCGGTCAGAATGCGGACATTCATTTTTATGATTGCACATACCTTACAGACTGCTCAATTCCTGATACAAGCGTTGCACTGGTAACCCCATTACATTATAAAATGACCCTTGAATGCTGGCCACAGCAACATAACCTATCCATTCCTGCACACCGTATGCACCTGCCTTATCGAAAGGGCGATAACGGGAAACATAATAATGTATCTCCTCCTCGCTCAACGAAGCAAAAGTTACTTCTGTCACTGATGCAAATGTCTTCTGAAACTCTGCCGTAGTCAGGCATACTCCTGTAATAACCTGATGAGTCCGTCCCGACAACTTCTTCAACATCCGACAAGCATCTGCTTCATCTTCCGGCTTTCCCAACACTTCACCATCAACATACACTATGGTATCTGCCGTGATAATCAATTCGTCCGCATCCATATCCTTACGGTAAGCATCGGCTTTCTCACGTGCAATATATACCGGTATTTCTTCACTTCTCAACGATTCAGGATATGTTTCGTTAATGCCTGGCAACACCTTCACTTCATAATCGATGCCCAAGCCTGAAAGCAATTCCCTGCGCCGGGGTGAATTGGAAGCAAGCTTCACTTTGTATTTCTGTAAATTCTCCAATATCATATCACTCTTCTATTTTTAATATTCATGCATTTACCATCCGAAAGCATCCGCGTGCGACATCCATTTGCCCTGTGCACGCAATACCTGTTCAACCACATCCCTTCCGCATCCGTATCCTCCTTTGCGATGGGAAATATACTTGCATATCGCCTTGATTTCGGGGGCGGCATCGGCAGGACAACAAGGCAAACCCACCATACGCAACACATCATAGTCGGGAATATCATCACCCATATACAATACTTCCTCCGGCATCAACTCATATTTTGCCAACAGGTCGGCATATTCGTTGGTTTTTACCGACGCACCCATATAGATATCTTTCACCCCCAGCCCTTCGTAGCGTTTCCGTATCGCTTCCGAATGGCCTCCTGTAATTATTGCCACATGCAACCCACATTTCACGGCAAGCTGCAAAGCATATCCGTCCTTGATGTTCACCGTCCGCATCGGCTCACCTTCCATGCTCATCGGAATGGTTTCGGCACTCAACACTCCGTCCACATCAAATACCAGTGCCCGTATTTTTGTCAAATCATAATTAATCATATCTGAGTTTGTGTTTTTTTAGTTTGTGAGTCTGTAAGTTCATTAGTTCAATTATTCTTATGCAAAAACTAAGAAGCTGTTTTGAATTTCTCCAAAAAGTTTTTCTTGGCTTGATGTATCTGTTTTCGTGTGTGCTTTGGGCGATTTTTTGGTCCTTTTCGCTCCTGTTCTTCGT
>NZ_NFJA01000155.1:0-4569 GCF_002159615.1 Bacteroides sp. An279 | reverse complement strand
ACGAAGAACAGGAGCGGAAAGGACCAAAAAATCGCCCAAAGCACACACGAAAACGGATACATCAAGCCAAGAAAAACTTTTTGGAGAAATTCAAAACAGCTTCTAAACGTTCATATATTCCCAGTAAAGAAACATTCATCTGTGATTTTTTACTGGAAAGATACAGGCTCTTCATTTGAGAAACCTTTAATAAAAATATAAATATTATGCGGATTTGTATCAAAAATGCAACCATCGTAAACGAAGGAGAAAAATACGTTGGTACGGTCATTGTTGAAGATGAATTGATTTATGCGGTAATAAAAGGCAATCCTGAACCCCAAACAAAATGTGACAGAGTCATCGATGCCAACGGATATTACCTGATTCCGGGAGTTATTGACGACCATGTACATTTTCGCGAACCCGGTCTGACACATAAGGCTGATATAGCTACAGAAAGTTCTGCAGCTGCAGCAGGAGGTGTCACTTCTTTCATGGATATGCCCAACTGCAAGCCTCAGACCGTCACAATCGAAGCGTTAGAAGAAAAATTCAACCTTGCTTCACAAAAAAGCATTGTCAATTATTCTTTCTACTTTGGGGCAACCAATGACAACACTGATTTGTTTTCCCAATTAGACAAGACACGCGTATGTGGCATAAAGCTCTTTATGGGAGCCAGCACAGGCAATATGCTGGTAGAAAAAAGAGAGTCATTGAAACGAATATTTCAAGCTGCTCCCATCTTAATCGCCACACATTGTGAGAATCCTGAAATCATTGAATGGAACACGGAACTTGCCAAAATGAAATTTGGAGAAGATCCCGACATCAAATACCATTCCCGTATCAGAAGCGAAGCAGCGTGTTGGGAATCGACGAAAGAAGCAGTACTTCTGGCACAAGAAACAGGAGCAAGGCTACATGTACTCCATCTCAGCACTGCCCGCGAGTTGAACTTGTTTACGGACCTTCCGGTTTCGCAGAAACAAATAACGTCAGAAGCATGTGTTTCACATTTGATGTTCTGCGAAGACGATTACGGCAATTATGGGGCTCGCATCAAATGTAATCCGAGTGTCAAGACATCCAAGGATCGTGAAGCTTTACACCGGGCCTTACGCACAAACCTTATTGATGTCATAGCGACAGACCATGCCCCTCATCTGCTTTCGGAAAAAGAAGGGGGAGCACTAAAAGCAGCCTCCGGCATGCCATCCATCCAATTTTCACTTAATTGCATGATGGAATTGGTAAGACAAGGTATATTCACTATAGAACAAATGGTAAATAAAATGTGCCATACACCTGCTGATTTGTTTCAGATAGACAAACGAGGTTACATCCGCCCGGGCTATAAAGCCGATTTGGTTATCCTGAATCCGGAAGCAGAATGGACTGTTACCAAAGACTGCATATTGAGCAAATGCGGGTGGAGTCCGTATGAAGGCCAAACTTTCCATACAAAAGTGGAAAAGACATTTGTCAACGGGAATTTAGTATATACCGATGGACAAGTAAATGAAGCATATCGAGGAGAACCACTCCGTTTTAACCGATAAAAAACGTATGAAAATTGCAAATACCACTGTCAGCTATACAATCCAGGATTTAGCCGGTTATATCAACTGGATCTATTTTTTCCATGCGTGGGGATTCCAGCCTCGGTTTGCTGCAATAGCAGACATAGCTGGATGTGACACCTGCCAGACGAGATGGGCGGCAAATTTTCCACAAACAGATACAGCTAAAGCTACCGAAGCCATACTTCTGTATAACGAAGCCCAACGCCTGCTGAGACACATGGATGAAAAGTGCAAGATACAGGCAATATACAGGCTCATGGATGCCAATGCTGATGGTGATGATTTATTACTAGACGGAACCAGGTTCCCTCTGCTCCGTCAACAGACACGGATACATCCCAACGCTCCATTTCTCTGTTTAAGCGATTTTGTACGTCCATTGTCACAAGGAATTGTCGATACGGTGGGGGCATTTGCCACCACCGTTGATAATACTTTTGAAAAAAGCTACGCAAACGATACCTATCAGCACTTGCTTGTACAGACCTTAAACGAGCGTCTGGCTGAAGCTGCTGCTGAAAAACTACACGAAACCATTCGGAAAGAAATTTGGGGATATGCCAAAGACGAACATTTGACCCACAAGCAACTGCTGAATGGAGAATATCAAGGTATCCGCCCGGCAGTAGGCTATCCTTCACTTCCAGACCTATCGGTAACGTTTTTACTTAACACGCTGATTGACATGAACAAAATCGGCATCCATCTTACCGAAAACGGCATGATGCGACCACATGCATCGGTATGTGGACTGATGTTCGCGCATCCACAATCACACTATTTTTCCATAGGAAAAATCGACGAACACCAATTGGCTGATTACGCGACACGACGAGGCATGGACAGCAATTATTTACGCAAATTTTTAACCGCCAATTTATAACAACATCCCGACTGATATGATTATATTACGCATTTCATTATTCTTCTTAATCTTGCTGTTATTGCCCGATTGGTATATTTACAGATTCCATATCAAGTATTGCGCAAAACAATGGATAAGAAAACTCTGGTGGATGCCAAGCATCTGTTTGCTGCTAGCTCTGCTTGTTTTTGTTTCTTTCCGCGACTCTTTTCAGCATGCTTTCGGCATTTACCTGATTGTAGCATTATGCATAGCTGTTCCCAAAATGGTATTCATGCTGTGCGACTTACTGATTTATCTTTGTAAAAAGTCTGTTCAATGCTTCATCAAGAAGCCGATGCCATTATCCATCGTACATTTATACAGACTTGCAAGAATCTGTATCCCGTCATCAGCAGCACTTATTACCTGCATTTACATCGTATTCGGGGCTGCTTTCGGAAAAGAGTTTTTCCAAGTCAACAAAGTCACTTTCATATCTCCCGACCTCCCCGATGCTTTTAACGGCTATCGGATCTTACAATTATCCGATATTCATACAGGAAGTTGGGACGACCATGGTGAAGCCTTGCAACGTGCCGTGACATTATGCAATGCCCAATATCCAGACCTGGTCGCCTTTACCGGTGATTTGGTAAATAGCCGTGCTGACGAGATGAAACCTTTTATGACTATTCTATCTCAGTTACATGCCAAAGACGGAGTATATGCCGTGTTGGGCAACCACGATTATGCCACATACACACATTGGGACAGTGAAGCTGAGCGCCTGGCAAATATCGACACCCTCATTTGCAGAGAAAAACAAATGGGATGGGAGGTACTGATGAATGAACATCGCATCTTGTATAGAGGCAATGACTCCATTGCAATAGCAGGTGTCGAGAACAGTGGAAACCCTCCCTTTCCTAATCGGGGGAATCTTCCTAAAGCATTACAGCATACCGATGGAATGTTCAAAATTTTGCTCAGTCACGATCCCACACACTGGAAACGCAATGTTTTGCCCGAAACAGATGTCCAGCTCATGCTTGCCGGTCATACTCATGACATGCAGGTTAATCTGTTCGGATTTTCCTTCTCCAAATTTGTCTATCCGGAACATCGGGGCATGTATCTGGAAAACGGACGCGGCCTTTATGTCAATGTAGGCCTGGGCTTCGTCATGTTCCCCATGCGCCTTGGTGCATGGCCTGAAATAACGGTCATTACCCTCAAAAACAAACAATAAAATAAAAAGATTACAGACACAAAAAAAACGATACCGGAACACATTCAACCTAAAAAGATTTATAAACTTAAAAATCATAAACATGAGACTCATTTACATCATCTACCAAATCTGCATTGGATTACCGATTTTCGTAGTAGCCACTATCCTGACAGCCCTAACCACAATGCTAGGATGCTGGTTAGGAAACGGACATTTTTGGGGATATTACCCCGGAAAACTTTGGTCACAACTGACCTGTTTTCTGTTTTTGCTCCCCGTAAAAGTAGAAGGACATGAGGTACTGGACAAAAACACCTCGTATGTCTTTGTAGCCAATCATCAAGGAGCATTCGATATATTCCTGATTTATGGATTCTTGGGACGTAACTTTAAATGGATGATGAAAAAAAGCTTACGGAAAATACCATTTGTCGGGAAAGCATGTGAATCAGCCGGCTTTATCTTCGTCGACAAATCCAGTCCGAGAAAGATATACGAAACCATCAAACAAGCAGAAAAAGTGCTACAGGGAGGAACGTCATTGATGGTCTTCCCGGAAGGAGCCCGCACCTATACCGGAAAGATGAATGCTTTCAAGAAAGGAGCTTTCTTCATTGCCGACCAGTTACAAATGCCTGTCGTGCCGATGACCATCAACGGTTCTTTCCAGATTCTGCCACGTACAGGCAAATTGCTCTCCTGGCATCCTATGAAGCTCACCATACACACACCAATCTATCCTATCGGCAAAAAAGGAGAAGAAAACTTGCAAATGTTGATGACAGAATCGTATAAAGAAATAGAAAAAGACTTAAAGTAAGAAGCTGTTTTGAATTTATCGTGCGATGATTTGGGATGAGTTTTTGAGGCATTTTCGCTTCTGTGATGAGGAAGATAGCGGGCTATCTGACGAAGAACAGGAG
>NZ_NFJA01000154.1:0-4723 GCF_002159615.1 Bacteroides sp. An279 | reverse complement strand
TGACGAAGAACAGGAGCGGAAAGGACCAAAAAATCGCCCAAAGCACACACGAAAACGGATACATCAAGCCAAGAAAAACTTTTTGGAGAAATTCAAAACAGCTTCTCAAAACAGCTTAAAAACTTATCCCCAATCAGCACACGACAAATTCAAAACAGTTTCTCAGTTTCCGTCCGGTTTCTCTATTTCGGTGAATGGGCTGTCATCCCATTGGAAACTGTCTGGATTATCAGGATGAGTTGGGTCAAAAGGCTGATAGTCTTTCAGACAGGCAGCGAATGGAAGGTTCAGCCCACGGATTCCTTCTACTATACAGCGAGCTATTTCGTAGGCTCCGTAAGGGTTGAAGTGGGTATTATCGGCAAGTTCGCGAGTCTGTCCCGGGTAAGTGCCTGCAGGATAATGTACAAAGGCTTTCTTCGAGGTTTCTACTCCCAGTGCTTCATACAGTGTGCGGGTCATGTCGTGCAGTTCGATGACTGGTACCTGTTCGCGCTGTGCCACCCAGCGCATGGCATCGGGATAGTCTTCGTGGGTTTCGAGTATCTTGCCGTTTTCATCGAATGAGCGGCGTTGGGTCGGGGTAACGAAGACCGGAGTGCCTCCTTTGAGACGTACTTCATCGATGAAAGTCTTCAGTTGGGTGGCAAAGAAGTAATAGGCTCCCTTGCCGGGTCCTTTCAGTTTCTGGTCGTTATGTCCGAATTCGATGAACATGTAGTCGCCTGGTTTCATTTGCGTGAGAGCTTTCTTCAGGCGTCCTGCCTTGATGAAGGTATCGGCACGTTCGCCACTTTCGGCATAGTTGGCAAAACATACGCGGTCGTTGAAGAAAGCGGGAATCATCTGTCCCCAACTTGCCCACGGTTCGTTGTCTTGGTCTACTACGGTAGAATTTCCGGCAAGGAAAACTGTAGGGACATTGTCTGCCCGTTCTATTTTTATGTTTGCTACGCAAGGGGCGCTGCCATTAAATTCCAGCGTGAGTTTGTCATCCCAGTTCAACTTGTTTTTTTCGCGTAGTTTGATACGTACTTTTTCCTCTCCGTCAATAACCGTGTTACGTTTGTTGATAACGAATGTAAAGGTCTTGAATTCTCCTTTGCGGGTAGGGATTCTGTTCAGGAACAAGCGGCGCGATTCACCTCTTACGGTGGTGAGTCCTGCTTTTTTCTTGCTTCCTAGGGTGACGGTGATGCGATAATTACCATCGGGTACGTCAACCGAGAAGAAGAATGGCTGGTCCGATTTTCCATCAGGGGCAGGAATGAGGTCATAGCCGAAGTGTCCTTCTCCTGGATATAGTGAATCGGGGGTAATGTAGATGGTTGTGCTTCCTTTATCCGCTTTGTTGGGAGCAAAGGTAAAGTCGTAGGTTTGTGCCGATAGGCCTGCAGCCGGAATCCATCCGGCTATCAGCAGGCTGAATAGAATGTTTGGTTTCATCTTATTCATAGGTGTTTTCGAGTTAGAGTTTATCATAGTTTACAGGAATCAGTTTTACGCAGCTGTTCAGTCCCGCAGGCATGGGTTGCAAGTGGCTGTAGTCTCCTTTTTCGTAGTTCAGCTTTACCATGTTTATTTCCTTGAAGATGCGCCATTGTTCACCTTTGCGGTCCATGTCGGCAATGCGGTTGCTCGGTAGGTTGGTTACCTCTACTTCGAGGGTATTCTTGCCGGGTTTCAGCCATTTTCCTATTTTCAGGCGGAAGGGTACGGCCCATACAGTTCCTGCTTCGTGTCCGTTGATGCGTACACGTGCACTTTCCCTCACGTCGCCCAAGTCAAGAATCCAGTCGTCTGCTTTCAGCTGGGGCATGTCGATAGTTACTGTATAGCGTGCAGTTCCCATATTGATAGTGGCATTGGGATGGTCTATTTCTGTCCACGACATGGGGGTGTCGATGTCGAATTCGCCTTCGATGCTGGGATGGCTTTCAGTGAATGCCAGTTTCCATCCATGGTCCAGGCTAAGGCTGTATGCTTGTTCGGAGCCGTATTTCCATGCGGATTGTCCTTCCGGTTTTTCCCGGAATGTCTGTACGATGAGGCTTTCGCCCGATTTCAGTTGCAGGCGCACTTGTAGCTTACCATCTTTCGTACGTGTCTGTGCCATGCCTTTTTCACCGGTCATAGGGTCGAAGAGCATGGCTGCGGTATCGGCTACATTAAGCGTTGCCCATCCGTTTACGTCTTGTTTTTGCAGGCAGGATACAAAGTAATGGTGTCCGTCGGGATTGGTCCGTCGGATGAACTGTAAGCCATAGCGTGTTTTTATTTCTTCTGCCGGTGTGCCGGTGGCATCGAGTACCTGATGGTAGTCAGAACCAATGATAATCCGTCCCTTGCCGAAGTCGAAGCATTGTGTCTTGTCGAAGGAATCAGCTTGGGGAAGGTCGGCACAGACAGCTGAAAAGGCTTTGCGGTTCTGTCTCAGTTGGCTGTAGCCCGGAACGTCTTCGGGGTATTGTTCGACAAATGCCACAGTGGCTCCTTCTCGTGCCAGACTTATCAGTTTTTTAAGTGTAGTGGCAGGCATCAGGCGTGCGGCTGGCACTACCAGTGCTTTGTATCGGGTTCCTCCGCTGGTTACCAGCTGCCCGTCTTCGTACCGGGTGGTACGGATGAATGCATCCGAGATATAGTCTACGTCATATCCGCCTTGGATGATGGTCTGGATGGTTTTGATGAATTTGGGGGCATATTGGTCCATCTTATGGATATCAAATGCTACCATACGTCCTGGCAGGTCGTTCCACATATCATAGATAGGAAGATATACCAGGAAATCATTGTCGGGTTGTCCCATTTGCAGGAAAGACTGGCAACGGGTGATGTAGTTAAAGAATGCCGGTGCATCGCGCCAGATGGAATTGGTGGGCGACATATTGACAGTGGCATAGAACAGCCATCCGGGCCATGCTGCTTCTTGAGGCGAGTATGGCGTGCCGTGAAAGAACATGTGGTTTACGCCAGATACGAACATCAGGTCCATGTCGGGTTTGCATTGTGACAGGGAAGTGCGGAAGTGGTCGGTAAGCCACGTGAAAGTTTCCGAAGAAGTATAAGGCTTTCCGGAGATATGTGCAGCCGATGAAGCATACTTCAGCATGGAAATGTCGGAAAAATTGGGGCGTGTCAGTGAGTCACGGCGTAATCCTTTGATGTGGAAGTCGGTCAGTCCGAAGCCTTCGCACTCAGGTATGTCTACCGATGCGTATGTATCAATCAGGTTGGCGGGTGAACCGTGTGCCTGGTTTCGGGTGGTGCTTCCGTGTCCATGTGCCCATTTGGTCCATTGGGTTGTAAAGTTGTCTATCAGCATTTCGCTTACGGTTTCCCTATAATCGGACAGGATACGTCTGCTGGTTTCCGGACGTGTTTCATCCAGAAATTCGGGAAAATGTTCTTCCAGCCGGTATCCTCTCCGTTTTGCAAATTCTTCCAGCAGTCCAGGTGTCCAGTCGGCACCATATACTTCGTAAGAATCATTGAAGAAGGAACGTGGCCAGTTGGTCTGGCTTTTCTTGAAAGCTTGGTCGAATTTGGCAAAGTAATTTTTTACAGCTTTCGGATTCAGGTGATCCATTACATACCCCTCTCCTCCGGGTGCGGCACGTTTCACTTTTTGCAGGGTCTTTCCTTCGAACAAGGCTATCAGTTGCCATTCCCCTGCGGGTGCTTTCCAAGTCAGTTTCCCTTCGTTTACTTTCGAAGTCAGGTCGAGGCATTTGCCTTTTCCGTCGTATGCCATCAGCCGGCTTAGTTTGGCAATGCCTTCCTGCCGTTTTTTCTCTTTCGGGTCAGTGATGCATATATCCAATGATACATCTTTTCCTCCGTTTATCAGATAAGATTCGAAGATGGCTTTGGTGGCAGCTTCTTCGATAGTGACTTCGGGTCCTCCGAAAGGCCAGCCTGTACCGGTATTCATGTCGATGCTGATACCGTTTTTTTGAGCTTCAGCTTCGGTATATTTGAGCATCTCCATCCATTGGGGCGAGAGAAAATCGATGTCATTCTGTTCGTTTCCTTGTACACCGTAGATGGGAGTGATTTCCAGGCTGCCCAGTCCTGCTGTGCCGTATTTTTTCAGATTATACGAAAGATTCTTTTGGTCGACGGCACTACCCAACCACCACCACCGGCTACCCGGTCGGGCTTCTGGTTTCACTTCTGGCCAGTTTTGGGCATGTGCCGTGCTGCCCAAAACCAGTAGTGTCCATAGCATGTTGTACTTTTTCATGTGTTTTCAGTGTTATCGAATGATTATATGGAAGCAAAAGTAAGGCGTTTTTGCCGATATTTCCATATAGAAAAGTACATATTCATGGATTATTGTACAGATTGTTGTCTGGTAGTTGGTGGTATGGCATCTTTCTTTTTACTTTTCGCGTAAAACCAGATTATAGAGTCTGTTTCGAATTTGTCGTGCGCTGATTTGGAATGGGTATTTGAATTTAGTTTCACTTCCGTGATGAGGAAAGATGCAGGACAGGACAAAAAGAAACACCACAGAAAACACTTGTCTATCCGAAATAGGCAAGGCTTCCTGTGGTGAATCAGCTCAACACACTTTTAATCCAATCCTGAAAAACAAGTATATTCCTATTGAGAAGCTGTTTTGAATTTCTCCAAAAAGTTTTTCTTGGCTTGATGTATCTATTTTCGTGTGTGCTTTGGGCGATTTTTTGGCCCTTTTCGCTCCTGTTCTTCGTCAGAT
>NZ_NFJA01000153.1:0-4826 GCF_002159615.1 Bacteroides sp. An279 | reverse complement strand
TCAAGGCACGGAAACTTTTGCTGTTGTCTTTATGGTCATGGTAATTCATGTTGCAAAGGTACGCGTATGCGCGATATATAACAAATCTAAATTACATAAACTCTAATATAAAAATATCCTCAAGGACAAATCCACATTCGGCTGCTTTATTTTGCACATAGTTACCCACCCATATTTGTTTAGATGGGCCACAAACATCCATACTTTTCATTATCAGGTAGCCACCAACTTTTAATTTGTTGTAAGCCAAAGCTATCATATTGTCATTTGCCTCATATAGTTCTTCTTCACTATGGAAATAATCAAACCGCTTAGCTATCTTGGATTTAAAATTCCCATTATTGTTGACGTTTACTATAAATGGCAAATCCACGACAGCTGAATGTAATGAATTGGGACGTATATTATAGGCCTCACTTAAGGGCTGAATATCATCAGATTGTGGATTGACATCAAATCTGAGTTGAGGTTTCTTCAGATTTACATAAAAATTTCCGACAGAGTAAGTAAAATCACAATCATAAGTGTCTCTTTGAACATATAGGCGCAATATATTATACAGTATTTCATCTTGGCTATCACTTACAGTTTTAATGACTACAGAAGGCTGTGTAAAATCAAATGTTGACACCTTGTTAGTATCAATTTTTGACGCATCTGCATCAGTTAGGAGATACTTCTTTATCGTGTTGACAGAATATCCTGTTACTCTTGAAAGCTCTGCCAATGTCATATCAGGTTGTTCTTTCTTGAGTTTATGGATTAAACGTGCTTTCGCTACTTTTGCATCATAACGCCTGTCTATGTTGTTTATCCTGATAAATTTTCTTATTGCAGATTCTGATACTCCACACTTAAGCGCATTGTCTTTTACTGATAGGTTTGGGTCATATTTTAACTTGATGTTATTCATAGTATTTACGTTCTATTTCCTCTACAAATTGTTTCAATTCTGACAGATTTTGTGCGACATAACTTTGTCCTTTACATACTATGATGGCATTCAGAGACACTTGTTCTCTCAAAGCAAACAAGTCTGAAACAGAGATATCCAAATTAGCTGCAATACTTTTAATTGTAGATAGTTGAGGATTGCCATTGATTGCCCGACTAAGGCTTTCAGGGGCTATACCCATCTTTTGAGCTAAATCCTTTAGTTGAATGCCTCTTTGACGGCATAATTCTTTCACTTTGCTACTCAGGTTGTATTCCATACTCTATACTTTTGTTTGCAAAGGTACAAAATTGATATAAAATATCAACCAAGTAACAGATAATTAACTTTAGTTGGCCGTTTGTTTTTGGCTAAATATGATATTTGTGTTAACTTTGTAGTATAATAAATAACATATAAATCAATTCAGATATGAAAGTAGTATTATTCGCAAGGGTATCAACCAATATACAGGATTACGACAGACAAATCAATGAACTTACGGGATTGGCCAAACGTAATGGATGGAAGATTGCCGCATCTTTTGCAGAAAAAGTATCAGGCGCAAAGAAAAACAATGAGCGTACTGAATTATTGCGGATGGTTGAATATGTGGAAGCCAATCATATAAATAAAGTAGTGGTAACAGAATTGTCACGATTAGGGCGTGATACATTGCAGGTGCTTGAAGTAATTGAAATGCTCAATGCCAAAGGGATAAGCCTCTATATTCAGAATTACAACATTGAAACCCTTACCGATGATGGCAAAGTGAACCCGATGAGCCAATTCCTCATTACCATATTAGCGGAAGTGGCAAGGATGGAGCGAAAAACCATTAAGGAGCGTATGGATAGTGGGTATCAGAATTTCCGCGCCAATGGTGGGCTTGTCGGAAGGAAACAAGGATATCGAAAATCAGATGAAGCTATGAAAGAAGAGTATGCAGAGGAAATTCGGTTATTGAAAAGAGGATATTCTCTCAGAAATGTAAGCAAATTGACTCACACAAGCATTAACACTTTGCGAAAACTGGCCATAAAATTTTGTTAAATTATAGCTCTATCGCTTCAAAACGGCGCCAATTTTAGTTAAATATACTAAAAATACTAATTAAGATAAAAATAAAAATCAATTAAGAAATTCCACGCACTGATTATCAGAGAGTTACAAGCAAAAGTCGGCAAAAAGTCGGGATTTTAACACATTTCTTTCCAATGGCTTTTAGTAGTATATTTGCAACACAAACCATTAAAAAGGCAAAAAATATGGATATTAAAATTAAAAAAGTAAGCACAAGTATCAAAGCAAGTATTGCAGCTGAAATAATATGGAATGCTGCGATGAGTTTAGAAAATGAAATGCAAAATACAACAGATTGTTTCAGAAAATGTATGCTTGAATGTTACTATAATGAAGCGATGCGACTTCATAAGTGGATTGTAGAGTCTATAAATAGGTGTGCAGCAGAAGGAACAAGTCAGTTACTGTTGTAAAACCATATCAGAACTATAGTTATAGTAGAAAAGAATGATTATTCAATATAAAATAATGAATCGATATGAAACAAAATGCTATTATTTGTGTTTCGGAATCTCAAAAGAATCCGAAAAGGTATGAGAACCTTAGCATGTGTAAGCAATATGCTAAAGAAGCAGGTTGCAATGTAAAAGATGTGTTCAAATTCCCGTATGATGATTTTGAACAATCCCTGAAAGATTTGATAAGGACTTTAGAATCAAATCCCGAAGTAAATACTATCATTATATCTAATTGGACTAGAATCAGTCGTTGGCTCTCAAGGATTATGGATTTCTTGACAGCCTTAGATAGAAGAGGTATTGCTGTTTATGATGTCAGTATGGGGAAATACATAGCATATTTGGATATTGCATTGTCACCCATCCTTAAATTGACGGAAAGAGAATCTGTAACTAAACAAAGGAAAAGAGCATAGGAATTAAAATAAAATGGGTTTTACGCTTATCCCGCCGAACAGAAGTCCCTACTATAGTGCTGCTATGGTAGGGAGGCAAAAAACAAATAAGTGCAGTGATGCACACCTTATGTATAACAGCTATGTTGACTTTGGAAACATGCACAAAAATACTAAACGATGGAAAGAAGAAATATAGCAATGAAGAAGTGAAGCAAATACGGGAGTATCTGTACCTGCTGGCACAACTTCAGATAGAGAGTGGAAAAGCATTGACAAACCTAAATAATTGATTTTATGAAAGTAAAAGTAAATAATCAGACAAATGTAATCATTTACTGCCGTGTAAGTACGGACGAACAAAGAAAAGGTACAAGTGTAGAAGTACAGGAAGAAAGATTGAGAGAGTATTGCAAACGAATGGGTTACAATATCATAGAACTTCCTAACTTCAAAGAAGATGAGAGCGCAAAGACATTTAAGAAACGTCCTGTAATGCAATCCATACTAAAGTATATAAAGAGCCACAAGAAAGAAGTTGATAAATTGCTTTTTTTACGTTGGAATCGCTTTTCACGAGATTTGCCACAAGCGGCCAATGTAGTGCAAGACTTACGTTTTATGGGTGTAGAACCCAATGCTATCGAAGAAGAAATAGATTTCAATAACTCCAATTGGCCGACATTATTAGGTATATATATAGGTCAGGCGCAAGGCGATAACCTTAGTCGTTCCAAAGCAACCAAAGATGGTATCTATGGAACAGCATCTCAAGGCAAATGCTATAACAAAGCTCCACGAGGTTATAAAAATAAGCACCGTGTGGATGCAAACGGTATGGTAATAGAAAAGTATGTTGAGTTCAGCGAAGAAGCAAGGTCTATACGCAAAGCGTTTGAAGAATTTGCCAAAAGTACTATCAGTGCGGATTATGCAAGAAGAAGGTATTGTCCTCAAATTGCAGAAAGCACATTTATGGGGATGCTTAGGAATCCCTTTTATATGGGTAAGATAAAAGTACCTGAGTATAACGGAAAGCCGTCCTATTTAGTAGACGGACAGCATGAGCCATTGATAAGCGAAGAAACTTTTCAAAAGATGCAGGAATTGCTTGACGGAAAGAAAAAGGGAAAGCCTAAATTGTGCAAGCCAACTAATCCTGATTTGTTTCTGAGAAAGTTCCTTGTGTGTCCTATCTGTGGTCATGCCTTAACAGGTGCTACAAGCAGAGGCAATGGAGGAAAGTACACCTATTATAATTGCTGCCACGATGCCAAGCATATCCGCAAACGTGCAGAAGATGTCAATGAAGGCTTTGCCAAATATGTAGGAGCATTGAAACCTAAAGAAGAGGTGTTGAATTTGTATGAAGAAGTACTGAAAGATTTGCACGGAGATAGTAAACGTGAAATTCAAGCAGAGATAGACAAGTTGAAAAAGGAGGTCGCTGCAAAGCAATCTCAGATTGAAGAGGTGGAAGACCTGTTAATTATGGATAAAAATCACTCTGATAGATATAATCGCATCTTGGAACGGTACGAAAAAGAGGTGTCAGAGCTTCAAACCCGCATTTCTGCGCTCGAACTAACCAAACGAGGGAATATCGAACCAAAGCTGAGCTACGCTATGTTGTTGATAAACAATATAGATAAGTACATCCGTGATGCTCCTTTGGAGACCAAAATCAAGCTCATTGGTTCGATCTTTGAGGATAAAATCGAATTTGACGGTGAAAAATATCGAACCAACTCTTACAACAAAGTGCTTGACCTTATCTTTCAGCAAACCAATGAGTTGCGAGGGGGTAAAAAAGAAAAAGGAGAAAGATTTTCGTCTTTCTCCCATTCAGTACCCAGACCCGGGGTCGAACCGGGATGGATTTTACTCCACTGGTGTTTGAGACCAGCGCGTCTACCGATTCCGCCATCTGGGCATTCCGTTGAATTGCGGTGCAAA
>NZ_NFJA01000152.1:0-4912 GCF_002159615.1 Bacteroides sp. An279 | reverse complement strand
TTACATTGACTGTTCCGAATAGCTATAGGGCTTTGATTTGTGATGCAACCTTACCCACAGTCTTATGCCTTATATGAAGTTTCTGTCCGTCAGACCAGATGTTTGCCGCCAGCTTCTTTCAGATTCCAACTCGCGATGGACACCCTTGCTTTTGGCTGTATGATTCCCGCTATTAGGGCTCATTAGGGACTTGCACCCGTTAGCTAATACTCATGCCGAGCATACATCAAAAAGCCGGCCGTTCCTTTTGAAGAAACAGCCGGCTCACATGTCTTTATTGGTTCAATAACAGATTATTCGTTAAACCAACGCACGTAGCAGAAATCCTGACGGTGGGGCAAATCGATATTCTTTGGATACATACGATATGCTACCTTGAAGCTTCCTGCATTCGAAATACTATAATCCAACTTGAATGTATACAGATTGCCTTCACGTTTCACGAGTTCCATCGGAACTACACTGTAAATATATTCCTTGCCTTCTGCATTTGTATAAGTAACTACCATTTCTACCCCCACTGCATCGTTAAGTCCCTTTTCATCAACAACGCAAGTAATGGTATAATCTTTGCCACTTTCCACATTGCCTTGACGCAATTCTTCGCACTTATCCATCGATACTACCTGAATAGAATCCCATTTGGCTGCCACTTCTTCTTTCCATGCAGCCAAAGCTTTCAACTTCGCATAGTTATCAGCTTCCAAAGCATGGAATCTTTCAGCTTCTTTTCCATAGAACTTGGCATAATAATCATCCAACTGTCTCTTCATGGTATAATGAGGAGCAATTTGTGCGATAGAATTCTTGATGGTCCGTACCCAACCTTCTGAATAACCTTTCTTATTTCGTGCATAATACAACGGAAGGATTTCGGTTTCCAGCAAACTATAAATGGTAGCTGCATCCAATTGGTCCTGATATTCTTGATTCTGATAAGTACGTTTTTCGGTCAATGCCCATCCGGCACCTTCACGATAACCTTCCAACCACCATCCATCAAGAACAGAGAAATTTACGACACCGTTCATCAATGCTTTCTCACCGGATGTACCCGAAGCTTCCAACGGACGAGTCGGCGTATTCATCCAAATATCAACACCTGAAACCAGACGACGTGCCAACTTCATATCATAATCTTGCAAGAAAATAATTTTACCCAAGAATTCAGGACGGTTTGAAATCTCAATGATACGCTTAATCAGACCTTGTCCGGCACCATCATGCGGATGTGCCTTGCCAGCAAACAAGAATTGTACCGGATAGTCAGGATTATTTACAATCTTCGACAAACGATCCAAATCGCTGAACAACAGATGAGCACGCTTGTAAGTAGCGAAACGGCGAGCGAAACCGATTGTCAATGCATTCGGATTGATTTTATCCAGTAAAGATACAATCAATGCCGGATTACCCTGATTCTTCAGCCAGTTCTTGCGGAACTGTTCGCGAATATAATCAATCAATTTGTTTTTCAACCCTAAACGAGTTTTCCAGATTTCCTCATCGGGTACATTGTAGATAGCTTCCCAAATTTTCGGATTAGACTGATCGTTCAAGAAATTCGGATCAAAATATTTGTTATACAATTTCTTCCATTCAGAAGCACACCATGTGGGGAAATGTACACCATTGGTCACATAACCTACATGATTTTCTTCAGCAAAGTATCCTTTCCAAATGCCAGAGAACATTTCTTGTGAAACCTTTCCATGCAACCAGCTCACACCATTTACTTCCTGACATGTATTGCATGCAAACGTTGACATACAGAAACGCTCATTATGATCGCCAGGATTGATGCGTCCTAAATCCATCAGTTCATCCCAAGTGATACCCATACGTTGGGGATATCCACCCATGTATTTACCAAACAGACCTTCATCGAAATAGTCGTGACCGGCCGGCACCGGAGTATGTACTGTATACAAAGAAGAAGCACGCACGATTTCCAGGGCTTCATCAAAAGTCATACCGCTTTCCACATAGTCGCACAGACGCTGCACATTGCACAATGCCGCATGTCCTTCATTGCAGTGATAAACGTCTTTCTTGATACCCAGTCTCTTCAGCAACAAGACACCTCCAATACCCAAGAGGATTTCCTGTTTCAATCGGTTTTCCCAATCACCTCCATACAACTGGTATGTAATCGGACGGTCATATTCACTGTTCATTTCATTATCTGTATCCAACAGATACAAAGGTACACGGCCTACATTTACTCTCCAAACATAAGCGTGCACATAATAATTCAAATATGGAACATCAAGAACCAAGGGTTTTCCTTCTTCGTCATTGACGCGCTCCAAAGGCAGGCTTCCAAAATTCTGGGCTTCATAGTTGGCTATCTGCTGCCCGTCCATCGACAAGCTTTGTTTGAAATAACCATAACGATACAAGAAACCTATACCACACATATCTACATTGCTATCTGAAGCCTCCTTCAGATAGTCGCCTGCCAAAATACCCAAACCGCCAGAATAGATTTTCAAGACATGAGTTAAACCATATTCCATACAGAAATAGGCTACAGAAGGACGCGAAGCATCTGGCTTCACATTCATATATGCTTCAAACTTGGAATATACCTCATTGATTTTCTTCAATGTAGCCTTATCATTTGATAAGTCTTCCAATTTTTCATAACTTAGACGTTCCAATAATGCTACCGGATTTTGACCAACAACTTGCCACAATTCCGGATCCAATTCTTTAAACATCTCTGTCGCTTCATCATTCCAGGCCCACCAAATATTACGAGCCATTCTTTCCAACATCTTCAAAGGTTCCGGAATACGAG
Source organism: Bacteroides sp. An279 (assembly GCF_002159615.1). Classification (NCBI taxonomy): domain Bacteria; kingdom Pseudomonadati; phylum Bacteroidota; class Bacteroidia; order Bacteroidales; family Bacteroidaceae; genus Bacteroides; species Bacteroides sp. An279. Next base: position 2,109 of record NZ_NFJA01000152.1, on the reverse strand, counting down.
ATTTTACATTAACCTCTCTCCAGGCTGGAGTGTTAGCATAATTCGTCTTGACTTTCATATTGTTTAATTTTAGTGTGTAAATGAATTTTAGTTATTGTCGTTACTCTGAGAAAGACGCTGCCTTGCATTATGCAAAGCAACATCGTATGCTTCATAATAATATTGGATAAAATGTTTCCACAAAGCCTTTTCGGCAATTATTGCCGCATGTTCACGTATATTTTCAATTGCCTGATTCGACAATGCTGAAAATTCAGTTACAGTATCTTTTATCGAATCAGCGACTTCAGAATAATTATAATCTGTACGATGAATGACTTTCACACCATCTTGCAAAGTTCCTGAATGATTCACTACCGAGTTCACCCATAGACCGAATCCCGCCAAGTCAGTTGTAATGGTAGGCACATGAAAAGCAACGCTCTCCAATGGAGTATAACCCCATGGTTCATAATAAGAAGGATAAACACTCAAATCCATGCCTATCAACAAATCATAATATGATTCATTCAATATACCATCCTTTCCATCCAGATAACACGGCACAAAGATAACTTTTACTTTCGTATCAGCAGCATTCGACATATTCAAATACTTCAACATGTCCAAAACCTGATCATGTGTCATATTATGCAGCCAATGAGTAATAAAAGGAACTTCCAATGGCATGTCATAAGTTTTGTCAGAACTTAAACGCTCCAACAAATCCTCACGGGCTTCTCCTACCCAACCTGGAACATTAATAAAAGCTAAAACTTCTTTTTTGAGATTTTTGTCACGGGTCAATCGGTTAAGCGATTCCAAATAGACATTAATACCTTTATTCTTAAATTCATACCTGCCGCTTGTGCCTATAATCATAGTATCATCATCCAGTTCAGTACCTAGCAGCTTATTGGCCATATTCAGCATCACCTTACGGGCATGCTTGCGTTTTTCATCAAATTTTTTTCCTTTCGGGACAAAGTCATCCTCAAAACCATTCATCAGAATGACATCAGCCGGCTTATCCAACAATTCACGGCATTCATTGTTTGTAATTTCACTCACTGTAGTAAAACAATCCACATGATGAGCAGTCTGCTTTTCTATCGAATGTTTCGATTGCATATTCAACTCTTCTGCCATTTGATCACCATTATATGCAAAAAGGTAATCATACAACGGCTTGTTATTACCTGCAATCGATCGTCCGATTGAAGTGGCATGTGTTGTAAATATCGTTGCAATCTCAGGGACTTTCTTCTGAATATACAATGCTCCAAGACCTGTCATCCACTCATGAGCCTGATAAACCACCTTGTCTTTAGCACCCAAATTATAACGATAGAAACTTTCTACAACCTTACCGGCAGCATAAGAAAACATAGAAGCCTCGTCATAATCACCATACGCATGAAGCGAATCCACATTAAAATCAAGCCAGGCTTGCGTATAAATCTCATTCTTTTGAGCATAAAATGGTGTAAAATCCACCAAGATTGAAATTGGATGCCCAGGAATGTTCCAATGTCCCACTCTCACCTTCAATCCTTCATTCAAAGTAGCGTACTCACGCCAACCTTGTAGTGCCTTTTCATCTTCGGTAAACAAAGGATTATCCTTACCTCTCCAAACATCCGGGCCGATAAAGAAAATTCGATCCGGAAATGCAGCTTGCAAGGTTTTTGCCCTTGTTGATAGTACGGTGTAAATTCCACCTACCTTATTACATACTTCCCAACTTGATTCAAAGATGTAATCAGGTTTCAATAGCTGTTTCGTCATTATCTTTAATATTTTCTTAATCAGCGCGAAGTTACGAAAAAGAATTAAATCTACGAAGAAATAAAACGGTTTTTAAATTTGTGAAATGCTATAAAGAAAGAGACTAAAAAAACATAAAAGAATAATTTATGCCCTATTACAAAACAAAAAAGCAAACAGGAGGAAATTAACAAGCATTTGTCAAGACTAATTACCGCAAACAAAGAAATTTGCATAATCTCAAAAAGAGAAAGGGATCCTCCCCCGGACATCAGACCGGGGAAGGATCCCAAAACGGCGGCTACCTACTCTCCCACTGTTACGCAGTACCATCGGCGTGACGAAGCTTAACTTCTCTGTTCG
>NZ_NFJA01000151.1:0-4920 GCF_002159615.1 Bacteroides sp. An279 | reverse complement strand
GATTTTTTGGTCCTTTTCGCTCCTGTTCTTCGTCAGATAGCCCGCTATCTTCCTCATCACAGAAGCGAAAATGCCTCAAAAACTCATCCCAAATCATCGCACGATAAATCCAAAACAGCTTCTTAATTTTTCTGATAAATTTGTTTAGCGGATATGAATCAATGCATGATTGAAAGGTTCAGTATCTGTTTCAAGCTGTCTTCCTTTTACGTTCTCCATATGGAAACCGTACGGTTTCCATATCGAAAACATACGGTTTCCATATCAAGAACGTACGGTTTTGAGATGGAAACTATAAAAGGAAGCTATCTGGATTAATAACGCAACCCAATCAGATACTTCAATTATATGGCTTGGGGAATTTGATTATAAATGCCCATAATATTTTTCTTACCCTGGAGCGACAGGGAAACGACCTTTAAAAACGCCCTATAAAGACTGCTCCAACCATTAGAGAATGGCTGGAGTATCTTTTTTTACCCGCAACATCAATACCCGACGGGTCTGTCCCGTTACCCGGAAACGATTATCGGTACGTTCGTTTACCAGCCATACGATATCATCACCGGCACACACCACATATTGGTTTTCTTTATCGAACAAAGAGTACTTGCGGTCGCGCAAATAGTCGCGCACCTTCTTGAATCCACGCATACCAAAGGGAACGAACTTATCGCCCGCCTGCCATTTACGCAATACCAGCGGAGCCTTTACCTTCGAAGCATCCAAACAAGCCACATGCACATCTTTCGGCACTTGGAAGCCTGCATTCACCTCAACCGTTTCCTGCTGCAAAGTCCATACCACTTCTTCCGTTTCTTCCCGTTTTCTGACCAGCAGGCAATCACGGTCGCGCAGAACCACATAATCCGCCGAATAAAACAACCTGCCCGATTCTCCATCCAAGCTACGGTAAATATCATTCAGTTGCGCCGAATTGAATCCCAGCGGATGCAACAATTCGAACAAAACCGCCTGCGGAGACACTTCCCGCAGCACAGAACTGATATGAATGCGCCCTTCATCATCCTTTACCCGCTTGCAAGACTCTTCCATTGACGAACGATAAACCGCCTCTACATCAGCAAGCCTACGCGCGGTCCCGGCGATGGTCTCGCTTACCGACGGATTGATTTCTTTCAATAGCGGAAGCACATCGAGCCGTATTTTATTACGCATAAACACATCCTTTGCATTAGTACTGTCGGTCACATAGTCCTGCCCCAACTGCTTCAGATAGCACAAAATCTCCTCACGGCTCACCTCCAGAAGCGGACGCACCACCTTACCGTTCTTTGCCGCAATGCCTTTCAATCCCTGTATGCCTGTTCCCCGAACCAGATTCAACAAGAAAGTCTCTACGCTATCGTCACGATGATGAGCCACAGCGATTGCCTGCGCTTGCTCTTGCATACGGATTTGTTCGAACCAAGCATAACGAAGCTCGCGTGCTGCCATCTCTACCGAGACATGATGCGCAGCGGCATATGCCTTCGTATCAAAATCAGCCACATGCAAAGGCACTTCCAGCCTTGCACACAAAGTCCGCACAAAAGCCTCATCCCGGTCCGATTCCGTCCCGCGCAAATGGAAATTACAATGGGCTGCCACACATCGTACACCCGATTCCACCAGCACACGCAACAAAGCTACCGAGTCGGCTCCCCCACTCAGTGCCACCACAACCGTATCACCTCCGGCAAACAAATCTTTCTCGCGGACAAATCGCAATATCTTCCTTTTAAACATAAAGCAAAGATAAGAAAAATACCTGACTATATGCAATGCCTCATGCACCTATGTGCAAAACCTCTTGCAGATAAGTGCTCCCAACACCCCATATACATACATTCTGAAGCGAAAACCGATGCAACTTCTTTGCATTCTATTTAAAAACAATCTAAATAACTTGCATAGCAAAAATCTATCTTATATCTTTGCCGCAAAATAAACGGCAACTATGAGACTATCAGAACTTAAAACTGGAGAAAAAGGAGTCATCATCAAGGTAATGGGGCACGGAGGATTCCGCCGGCGCATCATCGAGATGGGCTTCATCAAGGGAAAGACGGTGGAAGTACTGCTGAACGCGCCGCTGAAAGACCCTATCAAATACAAAATCATGGGATACGAGATTTCACTCCGCCGGCAAGAGGCAGAGATGATTGAAGTGATGAGCGAAGAAGAAGCACGTGCCTCCATGCACGAAGACCGGTTGCTCAACCCCATCGAAGAAGACATTCCCGTATCCGAAGAAAAGCTGAAGGAAATAGCACAGGGCAAACGGCGCACCATCAACGTGGCACTGGTGGGGAACCCCAACTGCGGCAAGACTTCACTTTTCAACATCGCTTCGGGAGCGCACGAACATGTAGGCAACTATAGCGGAGTAACGGTAGATGCCAAAGAAGGGCATTTCGATTTCCAAGGCTATCACTTCCGGCTGGTCGACCTGCCGGGCACCTATTCGCTCTCGGCATACAGTCCCGAAGAACTTTACGTGCGTAAGCACATCATCGATGAGACACCCGACGTCATTATCAACGTAGTGGATGCAGGCAACTTGGAGCGCAACCTCTATCTCACCACCCAACTCATCGACATGAATGTGCGCATGGTGGTGGCACTCAACATGTACGACGCACTGGAGCATAGCGGAAATACCCTCGACCATAAAACACTGGGGCAACTGTTAGGCGTACCTATGGTGCCCACCGTAAGCCGCACAGGAAAAGGCATCGACACACTTTTCCACGTCATCATCGGGCTATACGAAGGTGCCGACTTCATGGGGCAAAAAGATGAGATCAAGAATGAAGCCCTGCGCGAACTACGCCAATGGCACGACCAGTACGCGCCCGACCACAAGTTCGGAAGCAAGGAAGAAGAAGTACAAGAGTTTGACTCGAAAAGCTATATCCGCCACATCCACATCAACCACGGGCCGGAACTGGAGCGCAGTATCGATGCCGTAAAGAAAGAAATCTGCAAGAACGAGAACATCCGTTACAAATACTCCACCCGCTTCCTCGCCATCAAGCTGCTGGAAAACGACAAGGATATCGAGCAGCACGTCATCTCTACCCTTCCCAACGGCGCAGAAGTCATCCAGATACGCGACAGGGAAGCCGAACGCATCCGCCGGGCGATGAACGAAGACAGCGAACAAGCCATCACCGATGCCAAATACGGCTTTATCTCGGGCGCACTGAAAGAAACTTTCGTGGAGAAGAACCAGAACACCGAAGCATTCACCCGTGTGGTAGACAGCATCGTGACCCACAAGATATGGGGCTTCCCCATCTTCTTCCTCTTCCTGTACATCATGTTCGAGTGCACCTTCATCCTTGGTGCCTACCCGCAGGAGTGGATTGAATGGCTGGTAGCACAAATCGGTTCACTGGCCGAACATTACATGCCCGCAGGCCCACTCAAGGATTTGGTCATCGATGGCATCATCGGAGGTGTGGGAGGCGTCATCGTGTTCTTGCCCAACATCCTGCTGCTCTACATCTTCATCTCGTTCATGGAAGATACGGGTTACATGGCACGCGCGGCATTCATCATGGATAAAATCATGCACAAAATGGGATTGCACGGCAAGTCGTTCATCCCCCTCATCATGGGCTTCGGATGCAATGTGCCGGCTATCATGGCTTCGCGCATCATCGAAAGCCGCAAGGCACGCCTGGTCACCATGCTCATCAACCCGCTGATGTCGTGCAGCGCCCGCCTGCCCATCTATCTGGTATTGATAGGAGCCTTCTTCCCCAGCCACGCCAGCCTGGTATTGCTCTCGCTCTACGTAGCCGGCATCCTGCTCGCCGTGCTCATGGCACGCATCTTCAGCAAGTTCATCGTAAAAGGCGAAGATGCTCCTTTCGTCATGGAACTTCCACCCTACCGTATGCCTACGGCAAAATCGGTGGCACGCCACACCTGGGAAAAAGGCGCGCAATACCTCAAGAAGATGGGAGGAATCATCATGATAGCGTCCATCATCATCTGGTTCCTCGGATATTATCCCAACCACGACCGGTATGAAACTACCGCCGAACAGCAGGAGAACTCCTACATCGGCCAGATAGGCAAAGCCATCGAGCCCGTTATCGAACCGTTAGGATTCGACTGGAAGATGGGCATCGGCATCTTGTCGGGCGTAGGAGCCAAAGAGCTGGTAGTCAGTACGCTGGGCGTACTCTATACCAACGAAGAAGACATCGAGAATGTCAATCTCTCCGAACGCATCCCCATCACGCCCTTAGTGGCATACGGCTATATGCTCTTCGTACTGATATACTTCCCCTGCATCGCCACCATAGCGGCTATCAAGAACGAGTCGGGAAGCTGGAAGTGGGCAGCTTTTGCGGCTTGCTATACTACCGTACTTGCCTGGATAGTGGCGTTTGCGGTGCATCAGATAGGGAAATTATTTATTTAATTGACTAGTTGACATCGGTTTTAATTAGATAAATACATGCTATTAAAGACCTAGTACCTGGTCAACTAGTGCCTAGTTCCTAAAAATAAAACTCATGGACACACAAACTATCCTTGTTTATATCATCGTGCTGCTCTGCGTTATTTACGCAGGGCGGCACTTCCTGAAGTTCTTCAAGAAGAAGAAACCGGGACAAACCGATTGCGGGTGCGGATGCGGATGTGCCGGATGCCAGAAAGGGAAACACAAGAAACCTTGAAAACATTGCCCGATTAACTAATATTCACTATCCGCCCATAGGGAATTTCCAGCTTCCTTCCGTCATACAGATGAAACCAATTAAAGAAGCCAAAGTTATGAAAAAGTTATTCTTTTTAGAAGCTGTTTTGAATTTATCGTGCGATGATTTGGGATGAGTTTTTGAGGCATTTTCGCTTCTGTGATGAGGAAGATAGCGGGCTATCTGACGAAGAACAGGA
>NZ_NFJA01000150.1:0-4989 GCF_002159615.1 Bacteroides sp. An279 | reverse complement strand
AGAACTATTACAATGAATTTGATTAAGAAATGTTTAGTGCTGACAGGAATCATACTACCTGTAAGTTTGTCCGCACAGACAGTTAGCGGAAAATTGATTGACGAGAACAACTTAAATAATAAATTAATATTCTTATGACTAATAAATTAATATTTTCTATTTTTATTTCCTTATTTATATCATGTGCTTTTTCGACTATTAAAGCTCAAACTGATGTTCGCCCTTATAAAGAGTGGGAAGCTACCCAATTCGTTGCTGTTAGTGGACATCAACCTGAAGATTATGTTCTTACTGATAATAATTGGGAAATAATGTATAATTTACGTACTCCACATACCCAAAGTGAACTTCTTGGTATGGGGATAAAATGTTCTGATAGCCAATTATTATTGTTGGAAGTAGGAGGGCTGATTAATAAAACAAAAGGAAAATGGAAATGCACAATTCCTATTCTCGATAAAGAACAGACTACATCTTTAAGAAATGTCAGTAAGGAAATTGCGGCATCTATGTATTCAAAAACTAAGAATGATTTTGTCTCTCTTGTACATACAATCAAGGGAATGGGATTTGAAAACAATGCACTTTCATTGGTCTTTTCATATCTTTTGGACGGTAGGATGTGGACAAAGCTTGTTTTATTTGATGATATAAACAACCATGCTGGTTGGAGCGGTTGTTATTGGGTTTTATATGAGCCACGCAAAGACCTTAAATTCGGTACAAATGGTTTCGGTGATATGAATTTGATATTAACCTATCTCAACAGTGAGGTTTCGCCAAGCAGTAAAACGATGGATGATAGTGCTGATGAAATATCCCAATATGGTAAAATAAACAATCCGCAACTTATCTCTAAACTCATTCCATACGGCTTGACAAACCAAAGCGGAGACATTCTATTTCCTATCATAAAAAAACAGCAAGATAGTTTTCATCAAATTATTGATAAACTTGTTAATTCCATTTCGTCAGAACTTAAAGACAACTGTGGCAATATCGCAACTCAATATGATATAAATGATGAAAATACAGCAATGGTGATTTTGTATCATGAAGTTATGTGGTATTTAATGGATAATCTGATCCAGGATAAAGTGTTAAACATACCAGCTGTTTTTAAAGACGAAGAAAACAACAAACAACGATTGAATGAAGTCGTTTTTTTTATTGAGGGTGGATTGATGCAATAATATCTATTCAAAAATTATCAGATGCAGATAAAATTTTGCGGTAACAGTCCGCTATAAATTCAATACAGCCAAGAGCAAGTATAAAATTTGTAGCAATTTAGTAGATATTTTAAGACCAAAGAAGTTTATATTTCTCTGTTTCAACTATTTGTAACATAACTGATATGAATTTATCTTATGATTATTACTAATATCATAAGATATTTTTTTATGCTACAAACAGGAAAGACAGGAATATATAAGTGAATATAATTATAGAACTATTACAATGAATTTGATTAAGAAATGTTTAGTGCTGACAGGAATCATACTACCTGTAAGTTTGTCCGCACAGACAGTTAGCGGAAAATTGATTGACGAGAACAGCCAACCGTTGCCATACGCCAATGTGGTGCTGCTCTCGCTGCCGGATTCGGCGTTTGTGAGCGGAGCTACTTCAGATGACAAAGGAAACTTTGTCCTGAAGGATTTGTCAGCACACAGTTATCTTTTGCAAGTATCTTATATAGGCTATCAGCCCCAGTCTATATTACTGGAAAATCTGGACCGGAAAATAAACTTAGGGGATATCCGTTTGGTTCAGGATGCCGTTTCTTTACAAGGTGTAACCGTAACCGGCAGTAATGTGATGGAGAAAATAGACCGTCAGATTGTGATTCCTTCTTCCAGACAAATCAAAGCAGCTACATCAGGATATGAATTGCTGAGCCACATGCAGCTCCCTGGGCTGAAGGTAAACAGCATTGAGAGAAGTATTTCTACGGTAAGCGGTGGGAGTGTACAGCTGAGGATTAACGATATTGAAGCATCTACCGCACAGGTTCAGGCATTACGTCCTGACGAAGTGCTGAGGGTGGAATACATAGATAACCCGGATATGCGATATGCCAATACAGATGTGGAAGCCGTCATCAATTATGTCGTGAAGCGCAGGGAATCGGGTGTAGCGGGAGGATTCAATCTGACCAATGCCGTAACAACCGGTTTCGGTAATGACAATGTGTATATAAAAGCTAATCATAAGTTGTCAGAATTTGGTTTCAACTACTATGTGAGCTATCGCGACTATAATGACCGTTTTGTGAATGAGGATCAGACTTTCAGCCTTCCGGATGGAAACCGTGACCGTTATCTGAAAGGTATAACTACTCCTTTCAACTATGCCGACCATTACCTGGAACTGAATTATAATCTGACCAAGCCGGAGAAATATGTTTTCAATGCTTCTTTCACAGACAATCTTTTCCGCTCGCCGCATAATGATTATGGCCAGATTATCCAGGAAGAAGGTAAAAACGACATCTATAGTTTTACAAAGAAAATCAACAATTCCAATTCACCTTCTTTGGACTTGTACGGAAAAGTTCTGCTGCCTAAAGATCAGGAACTGGTTTTGAATATGGTAGGTACTTATATCAGTTCCGATTATGAACGTAATTACAATGAATCGCTTACTGAAGGTGGTACTCCGTATTCTGAATATATCTACAGTACGGATGGTAAAAGATACTCCCTGATTGGAGAAGGTATTTATAAGAAGAACTTCAAAAACGTGGCTTTAAGCGGAGGATTGAAATATACGCTGGCTTATACGAACAATAAGTATATGGGTGATGTAAACCAGACAGATGAAATGCACAGCTCCGACTTGTACGGTTATGTGCAGGTAAACGGTAAATGGAAGAAATTAAGCTACCTGTTGGGTGTTGGTCTTTCAAGACAAAGCTATGATGAATCTGGAAAAGGTTATTCATTTTATATGTTCCGTCCTTCTGCTTCATTGTCCTACAAACCATTTGAGGGAGCTACCCTTAAATACGTATTTTCCAGCACTCCTAATGTGCCGTCTTTGTCATCACTCAGCGACATCCGGCAGCAGCTTACGGATATAGAGGTAAACCGTGGTAACCCCAATCTGAAGCCGTATCGTTCTTACAGTAACACACTTCAGCTTTCATGGGGTAATAAATGGGTTGACTTACAACTGAAAGGTGGCTATTATTTCAGCAAGAATCCGATCATGGAAGAGGTAAATATGGTGTTGCAGCCGGACGGCAGCTATATTTTTGAATATGGCGTAGATAACCAGAACCGCTTTTCAAGACTGAACGGACAACTCTATGCCAATGTGAACATTATACCTGATATGCTTTCACTCAGTCTCTATGGTGGTGTGAACAGATACGAATCAAAGGGAAACTCCTATACGCATAACTTCAACGCATGGTATGGTGGCGGTAATCTTTCATTCACATACAAGAAATTCTCTGCTAATGCGGTAGTCAGCAGCCGATACAATACTTTGTATGGTGAAACAATCAGTTACGGAGAAAAGAACTGTATGTTTCAGTGTTTGTACAAAATCAAAAACTTCAATGTGGGTGCCGGTATGCTTTTCCCTTTCCAGCCGAAGGGATGGAGCGGTGGAACCAAGTTGCTGAGCAAAGAGGTACGCAAAGAAACCTGGTCTTTCATAAAAGATAACGGAAATATGTTCCTTCTCTCTCTATCATGGGATTTCAGTGTGGGTAAGAAACACAATGCAGAGGGCAAGATCACAAATAATGTGGACCGCGAAACAGGTATTGCAATGTAAAATATATACACAAAGGTACTCAAACTGGCGACAGCCAGAAGAACCGTATGTAAGAACAACATCAATTTCATTTATAGATACTCTTTGAGCATATAGGGGTGATAGGTTTGTCACCTTTATATGCTTTTTCTTTGGGTGTTATTTTGATTTTGTCACAGAATCATCCTTTGTACTCTCTTATTAATCGGGAGGCCTAACACAAGCTATCAGGACAAGTATTACCATTTTATGAAACTATGATCAATCTTTTTCTCTCTCTTTGGCTGAAGTTCTTCCTCCTACTGCTTCTTCAACTTTATAAAAAACAGCCAAGATTGTCTTGGCTGTTTTCTTATCAATCAACAGAAAAGCCTTTGAACTTAATATCTGAAGGGATATCCGGTTCCTGATGTTCTTCCGGTTCATCAGGCTTCAGTGCGTAAAGTATAGACTTTATATCCTCCCTTACCTTCAGAGTGTATTCCTGTATGCTTTCTGCGTGGCTCGGCTTCTCCAGCTGTGCCGGGATTGGCCGTTCTGTCTGTCTGAACTTCTTCCGGAAAAACGGCACATTGCTTTCCACCGCTATACCGTAAAACTCCCCAGGCTCCAGAGAAAGGAAGCTGGAAGGTTTGGCTGCGTCCCTTTCTTGTACTGATTCGCTGGTTCCTGAAGTCCGGTGAAAGCCCGTCCTCGATTGTGATGCGGTTGTATAGACTTTATCTTCCTTCCCAAATTGGCGAGAAAGTCTTTCTGCCGTTATGCTCGAAGATACCCTACCATAAAAGTGGGTATTACAGGACGCAAACAGCACATCGGCCTTTTCCTTGCCGTAACCGTCAGAAAGCTGTGCAAGATCCTGGCACATCAGGACTGTAGATATTTTATTGCTTCGTCCCGTGTTCGGCAATATGTCAAGACCAGGTATATATACAGTCGGGGCTTCATCGATCATTACAAAAGAAGGAACTTTGCCGGGTTGGTTCATCAGCTTTGTGGCCACTGTTATAATAAGACTGCATAACGGTGCAAAGGTCTGTACAAGGGTAGGATATGTCCCCACGGTTACAATAGCCGGAGAAGAAGGATTGTTCAGATCCAGAGAAAAATCATTTCCACCAAAAATATACATCAGTTCCGGAGTGTTTATCTGTGCTATTGCAGACTGCAAAGTTCCAACAACTCCGCTGACTTGTCCGTCTGCTCCCCTCTCCATTGCAC